>JALZWD010000091.1 GCA_023300365.1 Flavimaricola sp.
ATGTTTGCGCGGTCGCCGCCCGTCAAAAAGATATCCAAGCCAGCTTCGTTTTGCAGGCGGCCAATCAATTGGCGCAAATCAAGGGCAAGCGTTGGCGGCACGGGCCCTTCGATGCGTACTGAAACCGGGGTTTCAAAGCGGGTCAGCGCCGGAAGTGGTGTGCCATTTTCAAGTTCAAACGTAAGGTCGATAAAATCTCGCGCCATTTGCGTGTTTGAACGGGTAGGGACGGGGGCCGCAGCAGCGGTAAAGCTGCGCATCGCGGGCAACTCAATGGTAATTGGCACATCACGTAATACCAAACCTGGTGCAGCAGGGGCACAAGCGGCCAAGGCCGCGATGGCAAGTAGGGCAATGCGGCTCATGCGGGCCGCTGGTATTTGAGGAAATTGGTCAATGTGCCGACACGGTCATAGAGGCGACGTCCGGCAATATTGTCGTCTTGTGTCATCCAATAAACGGATGGCGCGCCGGCCAAATCGGCGGCGTCATACACGGCCTCAATCAGGCCACGGCCTGTGTGGGTGCCGCGCGCTGCGGGTGTGATAAAAAGATCCTGAAGATAGCACGTGTTCTCGATCTTCCATCCGTGGCGGTGAAATACATAGTGCACCAGCCCTATTAGAACGCCGTCTTGCTCGGCGACGAAAGCATGAAAATCTTGCGGGTCATCTCCAATGAGCCGCGAAAAATGGGTGTCATAAACCGCTTTGGGCAATTCGGTATTATAAAACGCGAGATACGCGCGCCAAAGTTCGGACCATTGGTCGCGATCTTCGGCACGCAATGGTCGGATATGGGCAGTGCAAACGCCTTGTGGCAATTGAGCGATCTCCTAGATATGACCCGGACGACACTACCTGAAAACGACCGCCTCGGTCAGCCTGCGATCGGGCTGTTGCGCGGATTGTTCCCAACCGTGGCCCTCTAGACCCACCCCTCTGAGATACTAGCGTTTTGAACGGGCCATAAAGGCCAGCCGTTCGAACAGATGAACGTCTTGTTCATTCTTGAGCAAAGCTCCGTGCAATTTGGGCAGGGCATCTGTGGCCGCGGCTTGTAAGTCTTCTGGAGCCAAGTCCTCTGCCAACAGCAGCTTGAGCCAGTCAAGCACCTCAGAGGTTGACGGTTTCTTCTTGAGGCCTGGAGTTTCGCGCACCTCGTAGAACTGCGTGAGTGCCGTGGTCAAAAGCGCCTCTTTGATGCCCGCATGATGGACCTCGACAATGCGGCGCATTGTGTCGATGTCTGGAAATTGGATGTAGTGAAAGAAGCAGCGGCGCAAAAAGGCATCGGGCAATTCTTTCTCATTGTTTGAGGTGATGATCACAATGGGGCGGTTAACAGCCGTGATGGTTTCACCCGTTTCATAGACAAAGAACTCCATTCGATCGAGCTCTTGGAGAAGGTCGTTGGGGAATTCAATATCAGCCTTGTCGATCTCGTCGATAAGCAAAACCACACGTTCCGGCGCGTTAAACGCCTCCCATAGTTTCCCTTTGCGGATATAGTTTGCCACGTCATTGACGCGATCATCGCCCAATTGGCTGTCGCGCAGCCTGCTGACGGCGTCGTATTCATAAAGACCCTGCTGGGCGCGGGTTGTAGATTTCACGTGCCACTCGATGATCGGCATGCCCAGCGAGGCGGCGACTTGTCGCGCCAATTCGGTTTTGCCTGTGCCCGGCTCGCCTTTGACCAAAAGCGGACGTTCAAGCGTGACCGCGGCATTGACAGCAACAGTAAGATCATCGGTGGCGACATAGGACGAAGTGCCAGAAAAGCCTTTGGTCACGGGGTGATATCCTCAAATATGGAAACAATTGTTTATCATGTAGATCACTGACGACAATGGTGCATCAATTTCCTGAAATTGGGGGTGACAGTTGTAGGGCATCAGCGTAAGGGGGGCGCAGTGAGGGGGGTGCCGGATGCCCAAGGCTTGAACAAGCCTGCTTCTGATGACCCGAGGGGAGCTAATATGAAAAGCGAAGTGTTTTTGGGCGATGATTACCGTCCCGCAGAAGATGAACCATTCATGAACGAGCGTCAGACGGAGTATTTCCGCCGCAAGCTCAATGATTGGAAAACCGATATCATGTCAGACAGCCGCGACACGATCAGCGGTATGAAAGACCAGACACGTAACATTCCAGACGTGGCCGATCGCGCAAGCGAAGAGACCGACCGCGCCCTCGAGCTGCGCACCCGCGACCGCGAGCGCAAGCTTGTCTCTAAAATCGACGCCGCACTGCGCCGGATTGATGAGGGCGAATATGGCTATTGCGAAATAACCGGCGAGCCGATTTCGCTCAAACGGTTGGATGCACGTCCGATCGCAACGATGAGCCTCGAAGCCCAAGAACGCCACGAGCGCCGCGAAAAAGTCCACCGCGACGATTAATCCCGCAACAGGCAGGGCCACCTAGATGGTAGATTTGACCGCCCAATCGATTGCAATTGTCGGCGGCGGGATCGGCGGGCTCACTTGCGCATTGGCCTTTGCCTCACGGGGGGCAAAGGTCGCTTTGTTTGAACGCGCCCCAACATTCAAAGAGGTCGGCGCGGGCATTCAAATCACACCAAACGCCGCCCGTGTCTTAACCCACCTTGGGCTTGATGCACGGCTGGCGCAAGCTGGGGGCGAGGCTCAGGCGGTCGTGCCAATGGACGGCATGACAGGCCGCGCATTAGCGCGTTTCGACCTGAGCGGCAAAACACCTCCCTACCGTTTCATGCACCGCGCGGCCTTGATTGCAATATTGGCCGAGGCTGCACGTAATCACGGCGTCAAAATCACGATGGGGGCTGAGGTCTTCTCGGGACCAAATCCCCACGAACTAAGATTTTCCAATGAAACAGGGACACCTGACATCTCCGCCGATCTTGTTGTTTTTGCCGATGGTCTGCACTCGG
>JALZWD010000092.1 GCA_023300365.1 Flavimaricola sp.
TTAATAATGCTGCCCACCTGCGTGTCTTCTTGGCCATCAGATTGTTTGATCATGCGCCGCGCGGTGGCCTGAGACAGGCGCAGAGCCGTCATCATATTTTGCTCAAGCAACCGCTCAACACTGTTGTCTTCGGGGTCCAAAAAATCGGTCGTCATGGTCTGGCGGCTTGCATTCACCAAAATATCGATCCGGTCAAAGGCATCAATCGTCGCCGACAAAAGGTTTTTGATATTCAGTTTTTGCCGCAAATCTCCGGCAAAAACCCGCACCGCGCCCTCTTCTCCGGCCAAATCGCCAACCTCGCGCTCAAGCACCTCTTCGTCGCGGTCGGCAAAGACAACATTCGCCCCCTCCGAGACAAAATGGCGGGCAATCGCAAGGCCAACGCCATGCGCTGCACCGGTCACAATGGCAGTTTTGCCAGCAATCGAAATAGACATTTGGAGAAAGCTCCTGCGCTGTGGCGGATCTAGGGTTTGGGTCGGTGGGCATGAAACAGCTTAAAGCCGCCCGTGCCCCCGATCTCTTCAACACGTCCGAAATGGTCGCCCAAAGCGGCCTCGTATGGCAAGTGCCGATTGGCAACCAGCCATAAATGCCCATGTTTGACCAACATTTTGGCCGCAGCGGCGATAAACGCCTGCCCCAAACCGGGGTCTGCGGCGCGGCTTGTGTGAAATGGCGGGTTGGTAATGATGGTGTCGAATGGCGTCTGGGGCCGCCATGTCGTGGCGTCTGCCCAATGCGATGTCGCGCGGGGGTCGGTCACGTTTTGGGCGGCGCATTCAACGGCCAAGTGTTCGGCCTCAATCATCTCAAGCTGCGCAATCTCGGGATGCGTCTTGAGAACTTCGGACCCCAGATACCCCCAGCCAGAGCCCAGATCGCCAACATGCGTGCCCAATTTTGCAGGCAAAGCGGCGATCAATTGCGCCGATCCTTTATCGGTGCCGCCTTCGGCAAACACGCCCGGCTGGGTCACGTATCCGTCCGGCGATTTGGAAAACGCGGCCTTCCACTCCGGGATCGGGCCGGGCGTGTCAAACCAGAACAGGCGACCATGCGCCTTGGGCACACTTGAGATATCGCCCAAACGCTTGCGCATTTCTTTAAACAGGCTGTCGACACCATCGGTGCGCTGTCCGTCGACGATCACCAAAGGCGCCATTTCGACGGCCTGCGCCACCATCGCGCGCGCCAATGCCTTGGACCGGGGCACAACAACAATAACGGCGGCCAAATCACCGGGCTGTGGCCCCACATCATACCCTGCGTCCGCCCAATAGGCATGATCGGGCGCAAATCCATGACTGATCCAAAGCGCATCGCGCGGCACTTCTGAAAGGTCATACCCCACCGGCGGGCGCAAAACCGCGATGCGTCCATTGGGCAGCGTCAATAAACCCTCGTTAAGGGCAGTGTTCAAGCGAGGTTGGGCCATATCAGGGTCGGGGCGCGGGCCCTATTCCTTTTCCATGGTGCATTGCAGCGGGTGCTGATGCTGTTGGGCAAAATCCATCACCAAGGACACCTTGGTTTCCGCAATCTCATGACTGAACACACCCACAACAGCCACACCCTTTTTATGCACGGTCAACATGATCTCAAATGCTTGCGCATGTGTCAGACCAAAGAACCGCTCAAGCACATGCACGACAAACTCCATCGGCGTGTAATCATCGTTAAGGATCAACACCTTATAGAGCGGCGGCTTGGCCGTTTTGGGACGGGTTTCAAGACGAACACCAAGGTCGGTGTCGTCATCTTCCTTGCCTGCCATACATGTCGGGTCGATGTGCATCAAAAGCCTGTGGTAAGAATCGTTCACGGCGGGAGGACAATCTCCCGATCACCATTTATATATGTCTCTGTACGGTTAAGAAAACCCTGCAAATGCGCGAGGCCGCGGATGAGTATAAATCGCAAGTGGATTGTCGGCCTCGATGCCGATGATACGCTCTGGCACAACGAACGGTTCTTTACCGTCACCACCGCGCAGTTTGCGGCCCTTTTGGCCGACTATGCCGACCCCGATGATCTAGGCGACAGGTTGCTGGCCACCGAGCGCCGCAACCTTGCGCGGTATGGTTTTGGGATCAAAGGCTATGTCTTGTCGATGATCGAAACCGCAATTGAAATCACCGACGCCCAGGTGCCCACAACCGTCATCGCCGAGCTGATCTCACTGGGGCGCGAAATGTTGGCCCATCCGATTGATTTGCTGCCACAGGTGCAAACCACCGTCGAAACCCTTGCCAATTCCGCGCATCTGATCCTGATCACCAAGGGCGACTTGCTTCATCAAGAACAAAAGCTGGCCCATTCGGGCTTGGGGGATTTGTTCCACGACGTGCATATCGTCAGCGACAAAAACGCCGCCACATATGCCCGGATATTCGCACCGTTTGATGGCGGGAATTGTGTAATGGTGGGCGATTCGCTGAAATCGGATGTGGTTCCGGCGATCGATGCTGGGGCATGGGGCGTGCATGTGCCCCATGGCACGCCTTGGGCGCTGGATCTTGCCGATGCGCCTGTGGGCCATCCGCGGTTTCATGCCATCCCAAACCTTGGAATGTTGCCACAATTGCTTGAAACCCTGCCCTAGTCGCGCCGCATTCCCGCCACATTGCGATATTTAGGGGCTGGGGATGCAGCCACCCCTAAATGTAGGTTGCACACAATCCCTAGTTTGATCCCCCCCGAAAATAGGGGCGTGCCATCCAACAGCGCGGCGTGCTAGCTGAGGACATAATGAAAGGCACGGGGAAAAACTCCGGCCATGAGGCAGTATTAAGAGGCAAACCCGAATGGTATTCCGTTTCGGTCATGCAGTCCGTCTTGGGCTCATTATGGCTTTTGTTCTATTTTCTGGCCTGTTGGCCGCCACTCAGTCGCGCGCGGCCCCCTATGCCGCGATGGTGATGGACGCCCGAACCGGCGAGGTTTTGCATTCGCGCAATGCCGACACGCGCCTGCACCCTGCCTCCCTGACCAAAATGATGACGCTCTACATCGCCTTTCAGGCGATTAGCCGTGGTGAAATCGATCTTGATGACGAGGTCCGAATCACTGCTGGGGCCGCCGCCGAGGAATGTTCGTGCCTTGGCCTGCGCGCGGGGCAGACCATACGCCTGCGCTATTTGATCCGTGCCGCCGCCGTAAAATCCGCCAATGATGCCGCCCATGCGATCGGCGTGGCAATTTCCGGCAGCGAGGAGGCCTTTGCCCGCCGCATGAACGCCACGGCGCAGGCGATGGGCATGCGCAACACCACATTCCGCAACATGCATGGCCTGACCACATCGGGCCATATGTCTACGGCACGCGATATGACGATCCTTGGGCGCCACGTGATCTATGATTTCCCGCAGTATTATAACCTGTTCTCGCGCCGCTCGGCGGATGCGGGTGTGGGCACCGTGCGCAATACCAACCGCAGATTCCTTGATCGTTATGAAGGCGCGGACGGCATCAAAACAGGCTATACCCGTGCGGCGGGTTTTAACCTTGTCTCTTCGGCGCGGCGCGGCAATGTGCGCATCATTGCCACCGTGTTTGGCGGCACATCAACCGCCGCACGCAATGCCCGGATCATTGAGCTGCTTGATATGGGGTTTGAGCGTGCGCCCAACAACGTTAACACGACGCGCCCCACCCAACCGGGCGGTGCAACAGGCGGCAGCGGCTCGTCCAACCTTGTTGTTGGCAGCGCGACCCCGCAAAATGGCGCCGGGCGGACTATCCGCGTCACTGGAATGGTTGAGACCAGCCAACGGCCCGTGGCCCGCCCAACCGCAGAGCCCGTCCTTGTGGCCGCGCGCAGCGATGCAATCACCGATGCACTGCTGCAAGCCTTGGACGATGCGACCTCTGCCCCGGCACAGACCCCGGCGGCGGACGCCATTGAAGAAGCGGTGCTTGTGGCTGGCGAATTTGCCCCCACCACGCTCACGGTTACACCCGCCCCTCGTCCGACCGAAATCATCATGACATCCGCCGCAATTGTCCCATCGGACGCAATCGACCAACCCCAGCCCGAGGTCGTGACCCGCATCTCGACATCCGGAGGGCGTCTTTGGGGCATCAACGTTGGGCGCTACCCCTCGCGCAACGCAGCCGAGCGCGTATTGATCCAAGTGGCATTGGCCGAGACCACAGCCCTCGATGGCGCAGTTCGGCGCGTTCTTCAGCGCCAAGGCGGCTATGATGCAAACTTCATGAGCCTCACACGCGATGGTGCAGACCTTGCCTGTCGCCGCCTCCAAGCCCGCGGCACCACCTGCTTTATGATAGAAACCGGCGGCTAAGGCCGCCAGCGCTGTGTCAGACTTTCGATGAAAGTCTGCCCCTTCAAAGCCTCATCGAGGCTTTGCCGATCCCACAAAAAACTGCGCTCAAATGCCTGCGCAAAGTCTCCTCGAGACTTTGGGTCCCCGCCCGGCGTTCAGGCGACTTCGCCCTCAAACGCGGCTTTCATGAGGGCCTTTGTGTATTCGTGGCTTGGGGCGTCAAACACCGCCTCTGCGTCACCCTCTTCGACAACATCGCCGCGGCGCATCACCATCACCTTATGGCTAAGGGCACGTACCACCTTGAGGTCGTGGCTAATGAATAAATAGGCCAGCCCGTATTTCGTCTGAAGATCCCGCAAAAGCTGCACGATCTGCACTTGCACGGTCATATCCAAGGCACTCGTTGGCTCATCCAAAACAATCAACTTAGGCCGCAATATCAACGCCCGCGCAATCGCGATCCGCTGTCTTTGCCCGCCTGAAAACTCGTGCGGATAGCGGTCCATCGTGGTCGGATCGAGGCCAACCTCAATCATAATTTCAGCGACCATCTCACGCGTATCCCGCCCCGGCTCGGTGCCATGCACCCCCAAACCTTCGGCGATAATCTGCTCTACGGTCATCCGCGGACTAAGCGAGCCATATGGATCTTGAAACACAACTTGCATCTCGGAGCGTAAAGGCCGCATTTGCCGCTCGCCATATCCATCAATCCGGCTGCCCTGAAAGGTGATTTCCCCTTCAGACTTGAGCAACCGCATAATCGCCAGTGCCAGCGTCGTCTTCCCCGATCCGCTTTCACCCACAACGCCGACGGTCTCGCCCGCGCGCACGGCCAATGTCGCGGCGTTCACCGCCTTGACGTATCCCGCCGTCCGCTTGAGCAACCCGCGCTGGATCGGGAACCAAATCTTGAGGTCCTTGGTCGTCACAATCGTCTCGGCCCCCATCGGCACAGGGTCCGGCACGCCAGTGGATTCCGCCTCAAGCAGCATGCGCGTATAGGGGTGCTGCGGATTGTCAAAAATTTCCTTGGTGATCCCCTGTTCAACAATTTCGCCGTCTTTCATCACGCAAACCCGGTCCGCAATTTTGCGCACAATCGTCAGGTCGTGGGTGATGAACAGCATCGACATGCCCTCATCGCGCTTCAGCTCGGCCAACAGCTCTAGAATTTGCGCCTGAATGGTCACATCAAGCGCCGTCGTCGGCTCGTCTGCGATCAACAACTCTGGCCCATTGGCCAGCGCCATCGCGATCATCACGCGCTGCCTTTGCCCACCGGACAATTGATGCGGATAGGCCCCAAGCCGTGTTTCGGGGTCGTGTATCCCCACCTTGGTCAGCAGTTCAATAATCCGCACACGCACCGCATCGCCGCGCAATCCTTGGTGCAGCTCGATACTCTCGGCCAATTGCTTTTCGAGCGTATGCAGCGGGTTCAGCGATGTCATCGGCTCTTGGAAGATAAAGCTGATGTCGTTGCCCCGTACCCCGCGCAATTCCTGCTCGGTGGCCGCCAACATCTCGCGGCCCTCATAGGTGATCTGCCCCTCGAGACTGGCGGTATCATCCAGCAATCGCACAACAGACAGCGCCGACACCGATTTACCCGACCCGCTTTCCCCCACCAACGCCACGGTCTCGCCGCGGTCCACATGAAACGACACGCCCCGCACCGCATGGGTCACTTGCCCATCTTGGCGAAACCGTACGTTCAGGTTTTTGACATCCAACACACGGCTCATGAAAACGTCTTTCTCGGATCAAAGGCATCGCGCACGCCCTCGAATATGAACACCAGCAAAGACAACATAATCGCAAACACAAAGAACGCGGTGAACCCCAACCAAGGCGCCTGCAAATTCCGTTTGGCTTGCAAGGTCAGCTCGCCCAAGGACGGCGATCCTGCAGGCAATCCGTACCCAAGGAAATCAAGCGCCGCGAGCGATCCAATCGCCCCCGTTACCAAAAACGGCAGGATCGTCACCGTCGCCACCATCGCATTGGGCAACATATGCCGGAACATGATCCGCGCATTGCTCACGCCCAAGGCCCGTGCCGCGCGCACATACTCAAAATTCCGCGCCCTTAGGAATTCGGCCCGCACCAGCCCCACAAGCGACGGCCATCCAAACAGCACCGATAATATGACCAATAACCAGAAACTTCGCCCCAGAATGGCAAACAAGATGATGATCACATAAAGCGACGGCGTGCCGGTCCAAATCTCGATCACGCGCTGAAAAATCAGGTCGGTCCAGCCGCCGAAATATCCCTGCACGGCCCCCGCAACAATCCCGATGAACGACGAGGCCGTCACAACCACAATCGCGAAATACACCGACAGTCGAAACCCATAGATGATCCGCGCCACCACGTCGCGCTTGGTATCATCGGTGCCAAGCCAATTGGTCTCGGACGGGGGCGCGGGTGCCACGCCGCCGACATCAACGATGGTGTCATAACTATAGGGGATAGGCGGCCAAATCGTCCAACCGGCCTCAAACCCGTCGTAATCAATGGTCTCGCCGCGATCCACGGCAGCAATCAAATCTTCGGGCTCGTCAAAACATTCGATCAGGCCGCCCGTCACGATCAGGCATTCCACCTCAACATCGGAATAAATCGCCTCGGTCGGGAAATCGCCGCCAAAATCTTGCTCGGAATAAAACGACAAAACCGGCATGCGCCATTCGCCGCGATAATTCACCAAAACCGGCTTGTCGTTGGCCAAAAATTCGGCAAACAGCGACAGCACGAACAAGAACATGAAAATCCAAAACGACCAAAGCGCCCGCCGGTTGCGCTTAAAATTCCGCAAGCGGCGCTTGTTCAGCGGCGACAACCAATGGCGGCGGCGCTCAGGAATGCTTGCGTCCGTCATCAACCACGCCCCTCAAAATCAATCCTCGGGTCGATCATCACATAGGTAATATCGGTGATAATCCCGATCACCAAACCCATCAGCGAAAACGCAAACAACGTGCCAAACACCAGCGGATAATCCCGCTCAACCACCGCCTCAAAGCCAAGCCGCCCAAGCCCATCAAGCGAGAACAGCGTCTCGATAATCAGCGATCCGCCAAAGAACACGCTGACAAACACCGCCGGAAAGCCCGAGATCACAATCAGCATCGCATTGCGGAACACATGGCCGTAAAG
>JALZWD010000093.1 GCA_023300365.1 Flavimaricola sp.
GTCGGTCAAATGAACTTGGCGAAAATGCTGTTATAGTCCCAAATTGATCGTCTGAGGACAGATATGTTTCACCCGTTAACGTCCGATTTAATGTCAGCAGTGGATCGGCGCCGAGATCAACAGGACTGTTGCCAGTTGGAATAACATTGTTGTCGCCATCAGTGTTGATCGTAAATGAACCTGTGAAGACTTCATCTGCTCGCAGATCATCCGCTCCGGCAGGATTTGACAGATCGATTGTTGAAGAGCCAATTGCCGTAATAGATGTGCTTTCAAACTCAAAGCTATACGTGGCGGCGTTCGCACTTGAGCACAGCCCTGCTATGAAAAGTGTTCCTGCTGTTACTGCGACGTTTCTTTTTTCCGAATTCATGATGGTCCACCCTATGGTTGTACTTTTTAAACTCTACAACTATGGGGTATGGTGCAGCTTGTGTCTATATTGACGATTAATTATTTTATGGAAATTTTCCCTTTTTTTCCAAAATTTCGTTCGGTGTCGCGTTATTAAAATAAAATCGAGATGACAACGCACCACAATAATTCCCTGATTAACGCACAAACTTCTTAAACTTCACCCGTTTTGGCTCTAAAGCATCCGCGCCTAGACGGCGCTTTTTGTCTTCTTCGTAGTCTTCAAAGTTGCCTTCGAACCATTCCACATGTGCGTCGCCTTCAAACGCCAAAATGTGGGTGCAGATACGGTCGAGGAAGAAACGGTCGTGGGAGATGACGACGGCGCAACCGGCGAAATCGACGAGGGCGTCTTCGAGGGCGCGCAGGGTTTCCACGTCAAGGTCGTTTGTCGGCTCATCGAGGAGGAGCACATTGCCCCCCGATTTGAGCAGCTTGGCCATATGCACGCGGTTGCGTTCACCGCCCGAAAGCAGGCCCACTTTTTTCTGTTGGTCGCCGCCTTTGAAATTGAACGCCGAGCAATAGGCGCGGCTGTTCATTTCCGCATCCCCCAGTGTAATCAGCTCGGCGCCGCCGGTGATTTCTTCCCAAACGGTGGTGTCGGCGCTGAGCGCGTCGCGCGATTGGTCGACGTAGGACAGCTGAACCGTGTCGCCGTATTCAAGCGTGCCGGCATCGGGCTCGGCCTGTCCGGTGAGCATGGAAAAGAGCGTGGATTTACCCGCGCCATTGGGGCCGATGACGCCGACGATGCCGCCGGGGGGGAGCGAGAAGGTGAGGTCTTCGATCAAGAGTTTGTCGCCCATCGCCTTTTTCAGGCCTTCGACCTCAATCACTTTGTTGCCCAAGCGTTCGCCATTGGGAATGATGATCTGGGCGCGGCCCAATTTTTCGCGTTCGGATTGTCCGGCCATTTCATTATAGGCGCTGATCCGGGCTTTGGATTTGGCTTGGCGGGCTTTGGCGCCTTGGCGCATCCATTCCAATTCGCGTTCAAGCGTTTTTTGTTTGGATTTGTCTTCTTTGGCTTCGCGCTCAAGGCGTTTTGCCTTTTGCTCGAGCCAGCTTGAGTAATTGCCTTCGTAGGGAATGCCTTTGCCGCGATCCAGTTCGAGGATCCATCCGGTGATGTCATCGAGGAAATAGCGGTCGTGGGTGACGACAAGGATTGTGCCTTTGTAATCAATCAGGTGGTTTTGCAGCCACGCGATTGTTTCGGCATCAAGGTGGTTGGTCGGCTCATCGAGGAGGAGCATATCGGGCGCTTCGAGCAGGAGTTTGCACAAGGCCACGCGGCGGCGCTCACCGCCCGAAAGGTTTTTGACATCCGCATCGTCGGCAGGGCAGCGCAGGGCCTCCATCGCCACATCAATTTGCGCGTCGAGGTCCCAAAGATTGGCGGCGTCGATCTGGTCTTGGAGTTGCGCCATTTCGTCGGCGGTCTCGTCGGAATAGTTCATCGCCACTTCGTTATAGCGATCAAGGATGGCCTTTTTATCCGCGACGCCCAGCATGACGTTTTCGCGGACGTTCATGTCTTCTTCGAGGTGCGGCTCTTGGGGGAGGTAGCCGACTTTGGCGCCCTCGGCGGCCCATGCTTCGCCGGTAAAGTCTTTGTCGAGGCCGGCCATGATTTTCATCAACGAGGATTTACCCGCGCCGTTCACGCCCACGACGCCGATTTTCACGCCGGGGAGGAAGTTGAGGCGGATGTTTTCAAACACCTTTTTGCCGCCCGCGTATTGTTTGGACACACCGTCCATGAAGTAGACGAATTGATTGGCAGCCATGCTGATCCCCGACGGTTAAATGTTCACCGGCGGAGATAGCCAAAACTGGGCCGGAATGTCCATGGGGGGCGTCGCAATCGGGGCGCGTTAAGAGGCGAGGTCTTTTTTGGTATTGGGCGTTGGGCGTGGCAGGGCCTTGGCGGTGTCGAGCGTGGTGGGGCCAAGGGGCAGGGGGGCGATGCGATAGGAGGTGAGCCAGTCGATGACCTGTGCGCGGGGCAGGGGTTTTGAGATCCAATAGCCTTGGGTTACGCCGATGCCCATATCGCGCAGGCAGGCGGCGATGGCTTCGTCTTCGACGCCTTCGGCGATCAGCCATAGATCAAGATCGTTGCACAGGGCGGCGATGGTGGTGACGATCCGGTGAGAGACCGCATCAACAAGGACCTGACTGACCAAAGATCGATCGATTTTCACGCCGGCCAAATCCAGTTTGGCAAGATGCGACAGGCCCGCGTGGCCAATGCCGAAATCATCAAGCAGGGTTTGGAAGCCTGCCTTGTGCAATTGCGAGATCGCGGCGCGGTGGCGGCTGGCGTTGGCGGTATTGTCAAACATCACCGTCTCGAGGACTTCGATGCAGATGTGGTATGAGCTGAGGTTATGATCGGCGACCAACTCTTGTAGCGTTGAAAAATAGCTTGGGTCGGTCAGGCCGCTGGCGCTGGCGTTAAGGCCGATGTGCAGGTTGGGGTGGCCCGCGTCGCGCAGGGCGCATTTCATCTCAATGCCGGCCCTCATCGCGGCAATGTCCAACTCGGCCATGAGGCCAAGTTCTTCGGCCATGGGCAGGATCGCGTCGGGGGTGATCAGGCCCTCAACGGGATGATCCCAGCGGACGAGGGTTTCAAAGCCGGTGACCTGACCGTTTGCCAAGCTTAGGGTGGGCTGAAAGTGAAAGGCGAGCTGATTGTGGCGCAAGGCGTCGGCCAATTCGCGGCGGCGATGGCTGTGCAACAGGTGTCGGTGGTGCAGGGCAGGGCCATAAGGCGTGACCCGGCCCCGACCAAGGCGTTTGGTCTCGTAGAGTGCGAAGTCAGATTGCAACAATAGGTCTTCTGAGGTGGTGGTTTGGGGCGAGGACAATGCAACGCCAAAGCTGGCCGAGCAGCGCAGGGTGACCCCGTCAAATTCAAACGGGCGCCCACCGGCACGGCCAAGGTTGGCCGCGATGGTTGATAAGGCCTCAAGGCTGTTGACATCGGTGCAAACGGCCACAAATTCATCGCCGCCAATCCGCGCGACGAGGTCCGTGTCGCGCAGCTTGGCCCGGTAGACTTCGGCCATTTTGATCAAGACCGCATCCCCGGCGGCATGGCCGTAGGTATCGTTGATATCCTTGAAACGATCGAGGTCGATGCGGATCATGCCCACCGGCTCTCCGGTTTGCTCAGCCCTCGCGAGGGCCTTGTCGGTAAACGTCATCAGCGAGGTGCGATTGGCGATCCCTGTCATATCGTCATGGCCGACCATATGCTTGAGCTTTTTATGAACAATCTCAAGTTCGCGCTCACGCTCGACCTGTTCGGTCACATCCCGGCACGAGACAATGGCGTGGTCGGTCCCGTCGGGGGCGGTGCGGAACGATACATTAAGCTGGTTCCAGAATTCTTCACCATTGGCGCGTTTGTTGCGCCGAAGCTGTAGGCCCGATTGTTTGGGATCGTTGGGATCATATTCAAAATGATCGATACTTTCGCGGGAGGCCACATGATCGTTGGGCATCAGGAAATCCACCGGATTGCGCCCAACAATGTCTTCGGGGCGATACCCGATCATTTGGCAATACGACGGGTTGGCCCAAATAATGCGCCCACTCATACATTGCACCACCAACCCATCGGAGGTGTTTTCAACCACACGGCGGATGATATAGCTGTCTTTCAGAGATTGTGTGTACGAAATCTCGAGGGCCTCGGCCCGCAAAAAACTGGTGGTGTGGCTAAAGAAACGGCCGATCAACGCCCCAAGCCCAAGGCCGATGAGGACCAGCACCGCAAAAGCCCGCGGCGCGTCAAATGCAAAAGCAACGATCGTCGCAAAAAGCATGCTGTTGTCGGGCATGTAGGTTGGACCCTGTGCGGAAATAAAAGACTGGTCCAGCCCTAGGGCAACATGCGTAATCTTGTGTTAATGGCGAAAATGAAATGTTTCAAATTTGGTCAAGTTGCCCTTTGGGGCCGTGGCGGCGGGGCGTTTGACAAGCGGGCCGATTTGATGCCCTTGTCGCACAGTACAAAATGGCAAAGGCCGTGAGGATGATAAGCGAGCTTTGTATCTATGATGTGGCGCGGGATAAGGCGGACGTTGTCTTGCGCCATCATGGGCATATCGAGGCGCCAAATTGGCATGTCTCGGGGGATTTGATCGTAAATGGCGGTGGCCTGATTTACCGCGTATCGCAGCACGATTGGGCCTTGCGCCAGATTGATACCGGATTTGCCACACAGTGCAATAATGACCATGGCCCAAGCCCGGATGGCACGCGGCTGGCGATTTGTGACAAAACCAAAACCACGCAAAGCTGTATTTATACCCTGCCGATTGAGGGGGGCACGCCCACGCGGCTGTCGGCGCATGTGCCAAGCTGGTGGCATGCATGGTCGCCCGATGGGGCGCGGATCGCTTATGTTGGGGCACAGCGCGGCGAGGGGGACACAGTGGTGCGCCTTTATACATCCGCAGCGGACGGCGGGGATGAGCGCTTGGTAATAGACGGATTTGATCATGTTGACGGCCCCGATTATTCGGCGGACGGCACGTGGATCTGGTTTAATGGCGAAAAGGACGGATCGGTTGATCTGTGGCGCGTGGGCGTGGATGGCGCAGACCTTGAGCGGATGAGTGACGGCGAGACGGTGGATTGGTTTCCCCATCCATCGCCGTGTGGGCGGCATGTGGTGTATCTGGCCTATGCCGCTGGCACGCAGGGCCACCCTGGCGGCGTGGATGTGACGCTGCGGCTGATGCCGGCACGGGGCGGCGCGGCGCGTGATCTTTGCGAGATTTGGGGCGGACAGGGGACGATCAATGTGCCCAGCTGGGAGGCAAACGGCGCGCGATTTGCCTTTATGCGCTATGTGCGCACGGGCCAAGGGGATCAGGCATGAGCGGCTTGCCTGCAGCGCCCAAAGGGCAGGTCGTGGGCCTGCTTGGGGGGTCATTTGATCCGGCGCATGGCGGACATGTGCATATCACCCGCGCCGCTCTCAAGCGGTTTAATCTTGATCGTGTGTGGTGGCTTGTCAGCCCCGGCAATCCGCTTAAGGCGCGTGGCCCGGCCCCGATTGAGGCGCGTTTGGCCCATGCGCGGGGCGTGATGCGCCATCCGCGCGTGACGGTGACGGATATCGAGACCAAGCTTGGCACGCGCTATACCGCCCAGACGATTGCGGCCCTTGTGGCGCGGTATCCTGATGTGCGGTTTGTGTGGCTGATGGGGGCGGATAATTTGTTGCAGTTTGATCAGTGGCAGGATTGGCAAAAGATCATGGAGATGGTGCCGATTGGTGTTCTGGCACGGCCGGGCGACAGGCTTGGGGCACGGGTAAGTAAGGCGGCGCGGGTTTACAGGTCGGCGCGGATCATGGGGCGCGGATCAGAGCTTATTGGTGCGGCACAGGCGCCGGCGTGGTGTTTTGTGAACCTGCCGCTCAATGATGCCAGCAGCACCGCCATTCGCGCCGCGGGCGATTGGACGGCCTAAGGGCGGTTGGCTGTGGCATATGACAATGGCGTGCGATGGGGCGGATCTGTGCAAAAGGGCGTTGAAGCGCGGCTTGCCCCTAGGGTAGAGCAGAAGGCATGGCGGTGAAGTCTTATTCAAAAATCAATCCGGTGTTGACGCGGCGCGCGGTGCTTGCGGGTGGGGTGTCGGTGGTGGCAAGTGCGGCCTTGGCCGAGGCCCCGTTGCGCAGCCAAAGACCGCAGGTGCGCCCCCAAGAGGCGCGGATTGGTGGCGGTGGCCCATCCCGCCCCGAGGACCGTTTGGTGGCCCGCCCCAGCCTTGAGGGCCTGATCGCGCGGGCCGATTTGGGCGGCGAGACGGGGGTTGTTTTATGCGATCTTGAGACCGGGCAAACGGTGGAGGGCGTTGGCGCGCAAACCGCGATGATGCCCGCAAGTGTGACCAAGGCGGTGACGGCGCTTTATGCGCTTGATGCGCTTGGCATAGATCATCGGTTTGAGACCCGTCTGATGGCCGGTGGGCCTGTGGTGGACGGTGTTTTGAATGGTGATCTTGTGCTTGTTGGGGGGCATGATCCGGTGTTTGACACCGATGATCTGGCGGCGATGGTTGCGGAACTGGTGGCGGGGGGGCTGCGCGAGGTGAGGGGCGGATTGCGGGTTTGGGCCGGGCCTGCGCCCGATCTGCGCGAGATCGACCCCGGCCAATTGGCGCATTTGGGCTATAATCCCGGCGTGTCGGGGATGAACCTGAATTTCAACCGTGTGCATTTTGAATGGACCCGCGAGGGGGGCGGATACGCGGTTACGATGGAGGCGCGCAGCGAGGCGCAAAGGCCCGCGGTGCGCGTGGCGACAATGCGTTTGTCGGACAGGCCCGCCCCGGTTTATGCCTATGAAAACCAAGACGGCGTCGACAGTTGGAGCGTTGCGCGCGGCGCGTTGAATAATTTTGGCTCGCGGTGGTTGCCGGTGCGACGCCCGGCGATTTATGCAGCCGACGTGCTGCGCTCATTGGCCGAGGCGCAGGGGATCACCCTCGCGGCGCCCCAAATGGCAACCGACCTGCCCACAGGCGCGGTTTTGGCGCGGCATCAAAGCGCGCCTTTGTCGCAAATCGTGCGCGGGATGCTGCGGTTTTCGACCAATTCCACGGCCGAAATCATTGGCCGCGCGGCCACCATCGCCAAGGGCGGTGACGCCGCCACATTGGCAAGTTCGGCGGCGGCAATGACGGGTTGGGTGGCGCAAACCTATGGCGCGCAGGTGCGGCTTGTGGATCATTCGGGCCTTGGGGATGCCTCGCGCATTTCAGCCGCAAGCATGGTGCGGATTTTGGCGGGGGCCGAACGCGGCCCTTTGCGGGATGTTTTGCGAAATATCGTTTTGGTGGATGACACGCGCAGCGCGCTTGATGATCCGCCGGGTGTGGTTTTGGCCAAGACCGGGACGCTGAATTTCGTCAGCAGTCTTGCGGGATATTACGACACCAACGATGGCCGAAAGCTGGCCTTTGCGATCTTTAGCGGCAATATCGAGCGCCGCGACGCGGGCAAGCTGAGCGGGGATGAACAGCCGCGCGGCTCGATCAGTTATAACACCCGCGCCAAGCGGATGCAGATGCAAATCCTGCGCCATTGGGGGCGGATTTTGGCGGTGCCATCACCCCAAGACGAGGCCACGCAGCCCGCCGCGGACCCACCCCAGAGCCAACAGACAGGCGCGGGCGCGGCCGCCGGAAATTAGCGGCGCGCCACCCACAATCCGATCCTCTCAAAGCCGCATATGCCGGGCCCGCGCGCCCCGCTCGATCGCGGCGGCATGTAGGCGGTCGATCTCAAGTTCGTAGCGGATTTCTTCGAGCATCCGCGCCTCTTCATCCTTGAGCGTCCCGTCAGCGGCGGCCACGTCACAGGCCATCGCATAGGCGGTTTCGTTCAAACGCGGTGGCAATGCCTCGCGGATAAGGCCAAACAGCGCATCCAACCCGTCTTCTTGTTCAAGCAGATCAAAAACCGTCTGGCTGATCCGGGGCAGGTGATCGGCGTCGTAATCGGCAAACACGGGCAGGTGGTTGACGATATTGCTGATCTTAACCAACTCGGCGGTGCCGATATCGGTATCGGAGGCCGACACAGTGATCATCAGGGCGGCCAGCGCATCTTGGGCCGTAAGCGGTGTGGGGTCTGTCATGGATATATCCTTTGGGTTCTGTTCCAATTTATTGACGCCCCAGCCGCCGCGCAATAGGGAGGCGTTAAGTGTTTTAGCCCGAGGAAAACCGATGTCCGAGATCCGCGATGCCGCGATGCAATCCAAAGCCTGGCCCTTTGAAGAAGCGCGCGCGATCCTTAAACGGTATGAGAAGGCCCCGCCCGAGAAAGGCTATGTGCTGTTTGAAACCGGCTATGGCCCCAGCGGTTTGCCCCATGTCGGCACATTCGGCGAGGTGTTGCGCACCACGATGATCCGCCGCGCCTTTGAGGTGATCTCGGATATCCCGACCAAGCTGATCTGTTTTTCCGATGATCTCGACGGGATGCGCAAAGTGCCCTCCAACGTGCCCGACCCCGAGGCCTTGGCCGAACATATGCAAAAGCCGCTGACGGATGTG
>JALZWD010000094.1 GCA_023300365.1 Flavimaricola sp.
AGGCTTTGTCGATGCGAATGGCATTGCCATCATCGTCGATGCAAAGATCATCCGGCCCCTGCACATATCCCAAATGCGGCCCATCAAGCGGCTTGCCGGGTGTCACCTTGCAATGCGGCTTGGGGTGCGCGGTGGAGGGCTTGGGGTAGGGCGGCTTAAACCGCATGCCGCCCGGTGTTTCCACGCTGCCGATGATGATCTGCAACGTATGGAGGGCGCGACAGGTCTGAAACCCGTTCGAATGCGCCGAAATCCCGCGCATCGAATGAAACGACACAGGCCGCCCCACCATCTTGTCATGCTTCACACCCCGAAAGTCTGTCCATTCGCGGTCCAGCTCAATCGCCTCGTCAAACGCGGTGCGGGCGATCTGCGCGGCAAGTTGGCGAATGCGGTCCGCGGAAATACCCGTGCGCTCGGCCACGTTTTCGGGGGCATACTGCGCATCAAGGTATTTCTCGGCCATCATATGAAACACAGGCCGATGCGTGATGCCCTTTTCGCGCAAGGTCGCACCCAAATCCGGCTCAACACCCTGCCCATTCCACGGCGCAGGCTTGCCCGTGCGGCGATCAATCACAATCGGCTGGCCGTCTTTGCCCTTTATCAGCAGGCCATGCTCGTCGGATTTCGGGTCTTCGTTTACAATGCACGATGCATTGGTGAACCGCGCAAGGTAATCAAGGTCGAGCTTGCCCGCCTTAAACAGCAAATGCACAATCGACAGGATCAGCAGGCCATCGGTGCCCGGCGTGATGCCGTACCAATCATCGGCCACAGCATTATATCCAGAGCGGATCGGATTAACGCCCACCATCTTGGCACCGCGTGCCTTGATCTTGCCGATCCCCATCTTGATCGGGTTGCTATCGTGATCCTCGGCCACACCAAACAAGATAAACAGCTTGGTATGATCCCAATCGGGCTGGCCAAACTCCCAAAACGCACCGCCCATGGTGTAAATGCCGCCAGCGGCCATGTTCACCGAACAAAACCCACCGTGGGCCGCATAATTGGGCGTGCCGAACCCCTGCGCCCAAAGGGATGTAAACGACTGCGATTGATCGCGGCCGGTGAAAAACGCGAGCTTTTCAGGCGCATTTTCGTGCAAAGGCCGCAGCCAGCCTTCGGCAATGCCATACGCCTCTTCCCAAGAGATCTCCTCAAACTCGCCCGACCCACGCGGCCCAACCCGCTTGAGCGGCGACTTCAACCGCGACGGCGCATTCACCTGCATGATCCCCGCGCTGCCCTTGGCGCATAAAACCCCTTGGTTCACCGGATGATCCCGATTGCCCTCAATATAGGCAACCTTGCCCTCCTTCATATGCACGTTAATCCCGCAACGGCAGGCGCACATATAACACGTGGTCTTGCGCACCTCGTCCGAGACTTTGGGCGAAAGATCGAGGTCGGGCTGTTGGTGTGTCATGCAAGTGTCCTGATCAACGAAAGCGCGGCAAGTGCCAACAAGAGCGTCAGGCAAAACGGCTTATAATACTGCTCTAGTCTAGGGATGAATAAGCGCTGCCCCAAGAGCACACCTAAGGCCACAGCCGGAGCAAGGATGAGTCCACGTTGCACCGCCGTCCAGTCCATCACCCCAAAATAAAGCAAAGTCGCCATCGACGTGACCGAGCCACCGAATAAAAACAACACCAGCGATCCACGCATCTGCCGCGCCGGCGCCTCGCGGGCCAAAACATAAAGTGCGACAACCATCCCCCCCACACCCGCAATCCCAGTGGCAATTCCGGCTGTAAACCCCGCACCATAAAGCCCCGGATTGGTCGCCAAAAACGCCATCCTAATCCGCGCCAACTGCAACGCGGCCAAGGTGATCAACAACCCAAGGGCAATGATCCGGCTGGTATCGGGGCTCACCGCCATAGTCAGCGACAATCCAAACGGCACCCCAATCGCCGAAGTCAGCACCAACCCCAATGCCACGCGGCGATCCGCATCCGCCCATCCGCCGCGCATCATCAACACGCTGGCACACATCTCAAGCCACCAACATATCGGGATCAACGCCACCGGCGGCAGGATCAAAACAGCCGTGGCCATCACCATCGCCGACAAGGCAAAGCCCGAAAATCCCCGCACCATCCCCGCAACAAACGCAATCAACGCCAGCCAACCAAGCTCGGTTGGCGTAACCGCCCCCCATTCCGCAAGGATGCCGATCATTGCATCAACCCGGCAGTGTCTCTGGCGATCTGCTTTTCTTCCTCGGCCTTCACAACATGCACCGGAATGTCCCCCAAAAACGCCAGATGCTCCATGATCCGCGCCCGCACCGGCGCCGCGTTCTCGCCAATCCCGCCGGTAAACGCGATGGCATCCACCCCGCCCATGGCAACAATCGCCGATCCCGAATGCCGCGCCGCCCAATAACAAAAATGCGCGACGGCAAACTTGGCCGCCTCATCCTCGCGCGCCAAAAGCGACCGCATATCGCTCTCACCCGCCAGCCCCTTCAACCCGCTGTCCTTGTTCAACATCCGGTCGGTCTCCGCGGCCCCATGCCGCGCAGCCAATCGCAACACCGCCGCCCCATCAATCGTGCCCGACCGCGTGCCCATCGTCAGACCCTCAAGCGGCGAATACCCCATCGAGGTCGCCATCGAACGGCCCGCCTTAATCGCACAAAGCGAGGCCCCATTACCCAAATGCAAAGCCAACAAACGCGGCGGCAAATCATCGCCAAACCCCGCCACCATGCCGGCATAGGACAATCCGTGAAATCCATAACGCCGAATGCCATCCGCACGCGCCTGTTGTGGAATGGCATAGGCGGTGGCCACATCCGGGTTGGTCGCATGAAACGCGGTGCCAAACGAACCATACTGCGGCACAGTCGGCAAACGCGCCTTCATCGCGGCAATCCCCGCCAGATTGTTGGGGTTATGCAATGGCGCCAGCGGAATACAGGCGGTGATTTGGCCCACCACGTCATCGGTCAATTCTGCAGGCGCCGTCAATTTTGCGCCCCCATGCACAATCCGGTGCCCCACAGCGGTCAGATCACTCAACGCAATCCCCGCCTCCTCAATCGCGCGCAACATCCGGTCCAACGCATTGGCATGATTGGCCGCGGCCACCTGATCGCGCCGCGCGCCCAAAATCAGCTCACCCTTGCCGCCGATCTCGGTCACACGACCGGCCAGCAC
>JALZWD010000095.1 GCA_023300365.1 Flavimaricola sp.
CATTGCGGTCATCATAAAGCGGATCAAGACCCAGTGTCTTCAGCGTCTTATACATCGCATCACAGGCCGCATCGGCCTCGGCGTCACCCGATTTCATGTTTAAGATCCCCACATGAAACGGCGTCACGCCCTCGGGCCAGATGATGCCCTTGTCGTCATGGCTGGCCTCAATAATGGCGCCCAACAGGCGGCTCACGCCAATCCCGTGCGATCCCATATGCACAGGCACAGGCTTGCCATCCGGCCCTTGCACAGTGGCCCCCATGCTGTCGGAATATTTGGTGCCAAAATAGAAAATCTGCCCCACTTCGATGCCCCGCGCCGTACGCCTGCGCTCTTCGGGCACCGCGTTAAACAGGGCCTCGTCGTGGGTCTCGTCGGTGCGTGCATAGCGCGAGGTAAACTCTTCCAACACGCCCTGACAGGCCGCCTTATCGTCAAAATCAATCTCGCGGTCGCCAAATTTCAAATCGGTGATTTCGCTGTCATAAAACACCTCACTCTCGCCCGTCTCGGCCAACACCAAAAACTCATGCGTATCATCGCCGCCAATCGGGCCACTGTCGGCACGCATCGGGATTGCCTGCAAACCCATCCTCTCATAGGTCCGCAGATAGCTGACCAAATGGCGGTTATAGGCATGCAGCGCGTCTTCTTTGGTCAGGTCAAAGTTATACCCGTCCTTCATGTAAAATTCGCGGCCCCGCATCACGCCAAACCTTGGCCGGGTCTCATCGCGGAATTTCCACTGGATTTGATACATCGTCAACGGCAGGTCTTTATAGCTGCTGACGTGGGCGCGGAAAATATCGGTGATCAATTCCTCGGCCGTTGGCGTAAACAACATATCCCGCCCGCCACGGTCCTTAATCCGCAACATCTCATCGCCATACGCATCATACCGCCCGCTTTCGCGCCACAGGTCGGCCGATTGGATCGTCGGCATCAACATCGCCATGTGCCCCGCACGCGCCTGTTCCTCGTGCACGATCTGCTCAATCCGCTTAAGCACCTTAAACCCAAGCGGCAGCCACGAATAAATGCCCGCGCTCGATTGTTTGATCATGCCCGCCTGTAACATTAAGCGGTGGCTCACGATCTGCGCCTCGCGGGGGGTTTCTTTCAAAACGGGCAGGAAATAGCGGCTCATTCGCATCTGGGCGATCCTTCATCGGGCATCAATCACGCATCGGTCTACGTCACACACCGCGCGCGCACAAGCGGGCCCGCGTACGGTGTTTCGATCCTTAAGGATCATTCATTTCTGTTTATGTTTCATTCATCTGACATCCGCGTGAGAAATGATCTTGGACGAACAATCGCCCCGTATCACCTCCCATCAGCACCAACATTCGGTGCAATCACAATCAGGGATAAACACACAATGACATTGCTCACAAAAATTGCCGCCGCCGCCGTCGCCTCATCTATCGCCGCCAGCGCCAACGCCGCCTCAATCGCCGAGATCGCCTCGGGCGACGAACGCTTTTCCACATTGGTCGCCGCCGTAAGCGCCGCAGGCCTCGTCGAAACGCTCGACGGACCCGGCGATTTCACCGTCTATGCGCCGCTCAACGATGCCTTTGCCGCCCTCCCCGCGGGCACAGTAGAAACACTCTTGATGCCAGAAAACCGCGCACAGCTGACAAACGTCCTGCTCTATCACGTGGACGACCGCCGCCTGACCGCGGACATGTTCCCGCACGGCTCGGCCACTTTCCGCCCGATCCTCGACACCGAGCGTCTGTGCATCACCTCCGCCAACGGTGGCGTGACAATTGCGGACGGCACAGGCGAGGTTGCCACAGTGGTGGTTGCCAATATCGAGGCCGACAACGGCGTGATCCACGTGATCGACAAGGTCCTGTTGCCCGGCACGCGCCCTGCCTGTCACTAGATTATCCACAAATTCCCCCCACACCCTCGCCCGTCATGGGCGGGGGCACCCCTTGCAAGAAAATCCGCTTTGCGCCATGTCAAAGAGGACGTTTGATCGCAAAAGCAAGGATCGCACATGGCCCTGCCCATCAAAGACCAAGCCAAATACTGGGGTCTCGCTATCGCCATTTTCGTGGCGCTGATGTGGTTCATGGGGGATGTGATTTTGCCCTTTGTGATCGGCGGTGCAATTGCATATTTCCTTGATCCCGTCGCCGACCGCCTCGAGGCAATGGGCCTGGGGCGCACCTTATCGGTCACACTCATATCCCTGATCGCTGTGCTGGCGTTTTTGGTCGTCTTGTTGCCCACAATTTCGCTCTTGGCCGCGCAAGCCACGCAATTGGCACAGACATGGCCCGAACTCATTGCGGGCCTCCAAGACTGGTTTGCCGAAACCTTCCCCGCTTTAATGGACGAAAGTTCTGTCGTCCGCGTCAAAATCGCCGAATACTTACAAACCCTCAGCGATAGCGCAGGCGAACTTCTCGGCACCTTCGTCTCCTCGGCCTTTGGCATTGTGAACGCGCTTGTTTTGCTGATCATTGTGCCTGTTGTGGCGTTCTATTTGCTGCTCGATTGGGACCGGATGATTGCCCGCGTCGACGCGCTTTTGCCACGCGACCACGCCGATACTTTGCGCGCATTGTTCCGCGAAATCGACAACACCCTGGCATCCTTTATTCGCGGCCAAGGCACCGTGATGTTGGTGCAGGGCGCGTTTTACGCCATCGCCTTGATGCTCGCGGGCCTCAACTTTGGCCTGATCGTGGGCTTGGTTGCCGGGCTTTTGTCGTTCATCCCCTACGTCGGCGCGATTGTCGGCGGCGGCCTTGCGATGGGCCTTGCCTTGTTCCAATTTTGGGGCGCGGGCGATGTTGCAACCGATTGGGTCAGCATCGCGATCATCGCCGCGATTTTCATCGCCGGTCAGATCATCGAAGGCAACTTTCTCACACCCAAGCTTGTCGGCTCAAGTGTCGGCCTGCATCCCGTTTGGCTGATCTTTGCGCTGTCGCTGTTTGGCACGTTGTTTGGCTTTGTCGGCCTGCTGGTCGCCGTGCCCGTGGCCGCAATGATCGGCGTGCTCACGCGGTTTGCAATTGGCCACTACGAGGGATCATTACTCTATTACGGCCACGCCGGACCCCCGCCGGACATTCAGCCCGACCCAGAGGTCGATCTAGAGCAAAAACCGGCCCCCACCTCCGAGCAAAGCGACACCTAAAATGGCCCAACAACTCAGCTTTGACCTGCCCGTAACCGTGTCGCAGGGCGCAGAAGATTTCTTTGTCGCGCCGCCAAATGCCGCGGCTTATGCAATGATCACCAACGACGCCACATGGCCCGACGGCAAACTTGCCCTTGTCGGCCCCAAAGGATGCGGCAAAAGCCACCTTGCCCGCGTCTGGGCCAAATCCACGGGCGCCACCGCCCTCGCGGCCCCCGATCTGTCAGGCAACGACGCCCTGCCAACCAAGGGCGCATCTGTCGCGGTTGAGGATATGGACCGCCTGCCCCAGCACGCCGAAGAATACATGTTCCACCTGCACAATCACCTGCGCGCCACCGGCGGGCGTCTCTTGCTCACCGCCGCCACGCCGCCCGCGCGTTGGTCGATCACCCTGCCCGATTTGGCCAGCCGAATGCAGGCCGCAACCCTCGCGACCATCGATGACCCCGACGACGATCTTTTGCGCGCGGTCATGTTCAAACAATTCGCCGACCGACAGTTGGCCCCATCGGCGGATCTGGTCTCGTATCTTGCCAAACGGATTGAGCGGTCTTTTGACGCCGCCGCCCAAATCGTTGACCAATTGGACGCCACCGCCCTCACCCGCAAAACCGACATCACCCGCACCCTCGCCCGCGAGCTTTTGGATCAAATCGCCGACACACCCGCCGCGTCTGCGATGTAATTTTGGGTGCAATCTGGACAAAATCTGGACAAATCCCCAAGATACCCCACTTGCACATCCCCAACACCCAAAGGCCCAATGCCCCAAGCTGATTTCCTCTCCGCCCCCTTCCCCAAGCCCTCCGCGCTTGCGGGTGATCTGACGGGCCCCGCAAGGTTCGTAAACCGAGAGTTAAGCTGGCTCGCCTTTAATATGCGGGTCCTCGAAGAGGCCGAAAACCCGCGCGTTCCCTTGCTCGAACGGCTCCGGTTTTTGTCAATTTCCGCCACCAACTTGGACGAATTTTACACCGTCCGTGTCGCGGGTCTGCGCGAATTGGCCCGCGCGGGCAAAACCCGTCCCGGCGCCGATGGCCTGTCTCCCGCAGAACAGCTTGCGCTGATCGACATCGACGCGCGCGCCCTGATGGGCCGCCAACAGACCGTCCTTGCGTCCCTCACCAGCGCACTAACCGACAACGGCATCTCGATCATGTCGCGCGACGATGTGCTGCCAGAGGACCGCGAATTTCTTCTCGATATCTTCCTTAACCAAGTGTTCCCCGTCCTATCGCCCTTGGCGATTGACCCGGCCCACCCGTTTCCGTTTATCGCCAGCGAAGGCTTTGCCTTGGCGCTTCAGCTTGAAAGGCTCAGTGACAAACGCGCGCTCTGCGCCCTGCTTCCTGTGCCCCGCCAGATTGACCGCTTTATTGAGGTGCCGACCAAGGGCGCCTGCCGCTTTTTGCCCCTCGAAGAACTGCTTCTTTTGCACCTTGATCGCCTTTTCCCCGGCTACAAAGTCAAAGGATCCTGCGCGTTTCGTGTGCTGCGCGACAGCGATCTAGAGGTAGAAGACGAGGCCGAAGATTTGGTCCGCGAATTCGAGACCGCCCTCAAACGTCGCAAGCGCGGCGAAGTGGTGCGGATGAAACTGTCCGCCGGCGCGCCCAATGCGCTTAAGAAAATGATCATGCACGAGCTTCCGGTCACCGAAGGCGAAGTCGTTGAAATAAATGGACTTCTTGGCATCTCAGATCTCTCGGAATTGGTTTTGGACAATCGCCCCGACCTGCTTTGGCCCGGCTTCACCCCCCGCGTCCCCGAACGCCTACAAGACCACGAAGGCGATATCTTTGCCGCGATCCGCCAAAAAGACATGCTCTTGCACCACCCCTACGAGACCTTCGACAACGTCATCAGATTTTTAAGGCAAGCCGCACGCGATCCAAACGTCGTGGCAATCAAACAGACCCTTTACCGCACCTCGCGCAACTCGCCCATCGTTGAGGCCCTGTGCGAAGCCGCAGAAGACGGCAAATCCGTCACCGCCCTCGTCGAACTGCGCGCCCGCTTTGACGAGGCCGCCAACATCCGCCAATCCCGCCGCCTCGAACGGGCTGGCGCCCATGTTGTTTACGGTTTCACCCAATATAAAACCCATGCAAAAATCAGCGTCGTCGTCCGCCGCGAGGGGGCCAAACTGGTGACCTACACCCATTTTGGCACGGGCAATTACCATCCCATTACCGCACGGATTTACACCGATCTGTCGCTGTTTACCTGTGACGCAAAATTGGGCCGCGATGCGACCAAGGTGTTTAACTACATCGGCGGATACGCCACCCCCGAGGGCCTCGAAAACCTTGCCATTTCGCCCACCAACCTCAAATCCCGCCTGCTCGAAATGATCGAGGCCGAGGCCGACAAAGCCCGCGCGGGCAAGCCTGCTGAAATCTGGGCCAAGATGAACAGCCTCATTGAGGGCGACGTCATCGACGCCCTTTATGCCGCCTCACAGGCTGGCGTGAAAATCTCTTTGGTGATCCGCGGCATTTGCGGATTACGACCTGGTATCAAGGGCTTAAGCGAGAATATTCGCGTAAAATCCATCGTTGGCCGCTTTCTTGAACACAGCCGCATCGTGATCTTTGGCAACGGCAAAGAAATCCCATCAAACAAGGCGCGCGTGTTTATGTCCTCGGCCGATTGGATGGGCCGCAACCTCACGCGCCGCGTCGAAACGTTGGTTGAGATCACCAACAAAACCGTCAAGGCCCAGATCGTTGAACAGATCATGGCCGCCAACCTTGCCGATGTTGCCCAAAGCTGGGTGATGGGGGCGGACGGGCGTTTTGTGCGCGCCACCATCGAAGACGGCTCATTTGCGTTCAATTGCCACCGCTTCTTTATGGAAAACCCCTCGCTTTCGGGCCGTGGTTCGGCGGGCGCATCTGATGTGCCTCAACTGACCCATGATCACGACTAGTTTTTAACCTGAGTTGACATAATCCCCGCGCCCCAACAGGTTAACCCGGCGCGAACGAGGGCAGCACATGGACGCAACCACCGAAACAGAAACAAAAGGCTGGGGCCCCTTCGGACGCCCCATCTTTAAGGACCCTCAGGCCCAAGCCCTCGCCCGCCTTGGCGTGGTCGATGTGGGCTCAAACTCGGTGCGTTTGGTGGTGTTTGATGGCGCCGCCCGCTCGCCTGCGTATTTCTATAACGAAAAGATAATGTGCGGACTGGGCAGCGGTTTATCAGAAACCGGATTGTTAAACCCCGAAGGCCGCAAACGCGCCCTTTCGGCCCTCAAACGCTTTGCCGCATTGGCCGATGGCATGGGCCTGCCGTCGCTCGCGATCGTCGCCACCGCCGCTGTGCGCGAGGCCACCGATGGCCCCGATTTTTGCGCCGAAGTGCTGCGCGAAACGGGTCTGTCGATCTATGTGAT
>JALZWD010000096.1 GCA_023300365.1 Flavimaricola sp.
CTCCGAGCTTTGCAACAGATCCATCCCCGAGACTGTGGAACACGACCATTTGAGAAGCTTAGTGATGAAATCCTTGGGCGGTGCCCGGCCCTCAATGTAAAGGTTGCTGCCGTATTGCATGGCAAAACCATCCGCATTCATGAACTTTTGCAATACTGGGATCAACGTGACCAAGACGTCTTCAACGTCACCGGACTTTCTAAGGGTGGAGGCAAACTTATTTTCGATTTCGCGCAGCTTGGTGATCATCTTGTTGGTTTCGACGCGCTGCTCTTGGTCAAACCGCATCATCAAGGCGGCCCCGATCTCTTGTACCATGCTCCAAGAATCAAACGGCAAATAGCCGGGCCCGGTGTCATGCAATGCTATCATCCCCCAAAGCGCGTCTTTTTGCATCAAGCTACACGAGAACGAGGCCTCAACGCCCATGTTGCGCAGGTATTGAGTGTGCATAACGGATGCGGCGCGCGCGATGGACCACGTAAGATCGATCTCATCGGGTTGATCAGACAGTGTTTCGATTGCGAGGCTTTCATCGCCTGTGTTCCCGATCACACGGTATGGCACCATTTTCATCAGCTCGCGGGCCTGCTTGGGGATATCCGCGGCGGGGAAACAGAGGCCGTCATAGCTTTGTAAATCGCCATTGCGGCTTTCGGCGATGACTTTGCCCGTCCAATCGGGCTGAAATTCGTAGATCATGACCCGCGCATACCCAGTGATTTTACGCAGCGCCGCAGTGCCAATAAGCAGCCCGGCCTCAAAGCTATCGGCATTCATGATGCGTGCGCAGGCCCGGCTACATTCACGCATATTGCCGCGAAAACGCGCGTTAGACGCTTCTGAATTGGGGATAAATTCGATAAATTGCTGTGACCCCTGCGCATGAGTGACCACATCGAAGGTCACTCCTCCTGCGTCAATCGTCTCTTCAAGGATTGTGTGCAACGCTTGGTCTTCGCCAGCCTCTCTGAGTGGTGCGCTAACTTCGGGCCAGACTTCCGCAAACTGTCTCCCCAAAAGATGTTCACGATCACACCCCAAGATATGTTCGACACCCTCGGAGGCCGCAGTGATTTCACCAGTGCCGCGGTGCAAAACCAACATGCCACAACCGGCCATGATCCGACCAATAAGATGGACCTGTTCTTGGTCGCAATCACTCAGGGTCGCGGGGTCTTGTGTTTTGAAAAAGTGGCGCAACGAATGTGTCGGCGTTGCGCTGTTTTCCATACCCTGCCCGCCTCTCAAATCGCGACGGTGCCACACTGCGTCGGCACCCCCCGTGCCACCAATGGTGGCTGGTTGAGACACTATCGGCATTCAAAGTAAACGAATGGTTAACGTGCCAGAGAGTGGAAGGCCTCGACACAAAAAAGCCGCCCCCAAAGGAACGGCTTATTGTTTTTATTTTCCAAAAAGTTACATGCGCGAGGCAACGTTTTCCCAGTTGACCAAATTATCGAGGAAGTTGGACAAATAGGCCGGGCGTTTGTTGCGAAAATCGATGTAGTAGGAATGCTCCCAAACATCGCAACCCAGCAATGCCGTTTGACCAAAGCACAAAGGGTTTACGCCATTTTCTGTCTTGGTAACGGCCAATGATCCATCGGCGTTCTTCACCAACCAGCACCAACCTGACCCGAATTGTCCGGCACCAGCGGCCGAAAATTTGGATTTGAACTCATCGACGGAGCCAAAGCTGGCGACCAATGCGCTCACCAACTCGGAAGGCATGTCGCTTTGACCCGGGCTCATCATTTCCCAGAACTGATTGTGGTTCCACAATTGGCTGATGTTGTTAAAGATCCCGTTTTGCGCCACGGCGTTGGCGTCATAGGTGCCAGTGATGATGTCTTCAAGCGATTTGCCTTCCCATTCGGTGCCGGCGATGGCGGCATTACCGTTGGTGACATAGGCATTGTGATGCAAATCATGGTGAAATTCCATGGTTTCGGCGGACATGCCGTGGGCGGCCAGAGCATCGTGGGCATAGGGCAGATCAGGAAGGGAAAAGGACATATCGTCACCTCGCGCTAGTGGGTTTGTTGTTGCTGCATAACAAAGCGCTCAGACGGCAAAGGTCAATGCCCACTGCATGTGAACATCGGCCTTTTTTAACTTAGCTCGCCCTATTGGCCGCTAAACCCACGTCACCTTTTGACGAAACTCGATCCGCCCGGGAAAGGCTTGCTCGTGTTCTCCAAGCAGCACGCGCGCTTCTTTCTTTTCGCGCATAGGACGGCAGAGCATAATCATCCGCTCCAGCGCCTCGGGCCGTTGCGGGGCGACGGCTTTGGCCTTGGTAAGAGCGGCATAAGATGCGCTCAGGTCTTGCAAACGGCGCGCAGCCGTGGCCTCGAGCATCAGCACAGGGGCCGTATCATCCGCCACGCTGCGATGCTCCTCCACCAGACGCAGAACATCCTCGTATTTCTCAAGCTTGTGCAGCATCTTGGCCGACGCCGTTAACGCTTGAGGTGTCATTTCGTCAGCTTCAGTCGCATCAGCCGAGACATAGTTCGTCAAAACATTCGACATGATCCGATGCACCACATCCGGCGAGACATGACGATAATCATTGCGCGTCCATGCAACCTCGGGATTGCTGAGGGTGACAAATTCATAGGAGGGGAAATAGTCAATCCCTTGCTTATCAAGCAAAAACTGATCCAAAGCCGCGCGCTGCACTGATTTTGAATAGGCATTCGCAACCAGCACATCCATGTCCCGAAATGTCGCCAACAAGGGCACAGGGCTGACGGTGATCAGCATTTTAAGCGGCTTAGTGCGGTGCTTGTTCAATAGGGCGTAAAGATCTTCGAGGCCGTCCATTACGTCTTGATAACTCAAGACCCGGAATTCAAAACGCTCGGGCTCGGCCCTAATCAACTGCGCCGGTGGGATCACATTAAGATAGAGATCAAGCTTGGTGTCATACCACGTTTCAACATATCCCAACGTGAGGATCACAACATCCGCGTGGGCCACTTGGGCCATGCCATCAAGGTATTTGTGCCGAAAATCGAGGATCGTCTCGAGAGGGAAATCCAACCGCCCCATGCCCAGTTGCGGATCGGCATATTTTTCAGCGCCAATTTTGTAAACGATATCCGCGCCGGGGAAGGTTTCCCGCTCAAGCGCCCATTTGATCTCGTTATAGACTGAGTGGATCGAATACTTGTTATAAAAATTGGCAGAATCTCCAAGGCTCTCGCCCACTTCGCCAAGCTCGATCTCGCGGCTCAGCACACGTTTGCCCGCCGAACTTAGCGCCTTTTCAACCTCGCGAGCGAAACACGATCCAATAGCAAAAATCGTATCCTCTGGCCCAATTTCAAACGACGGATTGCCCGTGGGCGACGCCAAAGGATAAAGACGGTCGCCGTCTTTGTCGGGTGCCGGAAATCGCCGCAAAGCGTTGCCGCGCGCGCGGATCATCGCATTCGCCGCGGTTATGGATTCAATTGAGCTGCCCGCTCCGCTGTTTGGTCCTGCCATTTTTGGCCTCTTGGTTTACTGCCGCGCCCCGTTGATCGGGGCTTCGCCTTGCGCCCATCATAAGCGCAGTTGAATCCCTCGCTCAACCCTTCGCCAAATTGTCTTCGTCAATTGGGCAAACACACCACAGTCGGGCACGACGCTCACGAGTGGTTTGACTTATCTACGTCACGATCCTTATAAAACTATCAACAATTAAGGTCGATAATCGACCAATGGCAGGCGGAGCAGTCGTGGCAAACCCAAATAAACAGGGTCACCTTGTGACCTTTCGAAACGACCGTTTGGGCGGCCGTCTTATCTCGCTTGTGAATACGGTGCGTTTGGCCGAGACATATGGCCTTCCGTTTAAGGTGCGTTGGCATACCGCCACCGATATTGCCCATGTGTTTAACGACCCACTGGATTTCTTTGAGCGGCAATTTGTTCAGGATCATTTCATTGATATCGACGCATGGAACACAATCCGGCATGATGTGATCCGCCTCAATCACATCGGCAAAGGCGGTATCGCGGCATTGCGCCGTCAGCTTGATCAAGGCCGCGACGTGTTGATCGATAATTCGTTTGGCCTTGTTTTGCTTGACGGCGAAGACCCCGACGTGGTGGCGCAGCAAACCGCAGACATCTGGGCCCGCTTTCCACTTGCCCCACTTTTGTTTCGCGAAATGCGGCACATTCAAAAGAAACTTGGGCCCAAGGCGATGGGATATCACATTCGTCGCGGCGATATCATCAGCGTGCGCCGGGTGATGAACCGCCCGTGGTCAAACAAATACGTCTGCGACGAAGTCTACTTTGCCCATATTGAGCGCAGCATTGCCGCAGGGGCGACGCCGATCCTGTTTTCGGATGATCCCGACACCCTCAAGCGGTTTACCCAAGCCTACCCTGCCCTCAAAGCCGCCGATACATTGCTCGGAAGCAGTGCTTTCAACGAGGGTCAACGAGACGCTCTCGAATTACTGACAATGTCGTTTTGCCACGAAATCGTAGCCCCTGAATCAAGTGGATTTTCGTCCACCGCGGCAACATTGGGCGGCGTCAGACATATCGACGTGGCCTCAGATTTAAGCGCCGAAGAAACCATTTCTGCGGGTAATCGGCTGGTTGCCCGCGTGGAAACCGTGCCCAAAGAGCCGCCAAATATACGTGCCAAAGGCCATCTTTCGCAATCTCTAGAGCATATGTGCGACTACCTTCGCGAACAAAACCGCCTCCCCGAGGCCGCAGATATCATTGAGCGTCATATCAGGAATGGCCTTAACATTTCGTTCCTGTACCCCAAGCTTATCGAGATGTGCCTTGAGTTGGGAGACCCCCAACGCGCACGGGATATTGGCAATGATG
>JALZWD010000097.1 GCA_023300365.1 Flavimaricola sp.
TGGGCGCGCATATCATCGGCCCTATGGCAGGTGATCTAATCCACGAAATCTGCGTCGCAATGGAATTTGGCGCCGCCGCCGAGGATCTCGCGCGCACCTGCCACGCCCATCCCACCTACTCCGAGGCTGTCCGAGAGGCGGCCTTGGCTTGCGGTGACGGCGCGATCCACGCCTAACGACATATTTCTTTTGGCCATCACTCCCCCCGGAGGGGCCAAACCACCGCCACACAAATCGGACCAACCTACATCGTCCCCACCGCCGGCCTCATGCGCAGTCAAGGGGCCGGCGGGCGGGGCGCGTTGGCCGCATGGCCAACAGCCGCGTTCCCGGCCATTTCTATTCTTGTAACAGGCTCGACAATTCCTTGGCCGCTTGATGCAAAGCGGGCAGAAATTCCAATGCACGTGTCGGGGTAAACCGCTGCGTCGGTGCATGAAACGACAACGTCGAGACAAGGCGGCCATGCTCATCCAAAATTGGAACCGCCAAGGCAATCATCCCGTCCATAAATTCTTCACGGTCCACCGCATATCCTTGCGCGCGCACGCGGTCCACTTCCGCCACCAGCGCATCCGCCGCCACAATGGTGTTGGCCGACCGCGCTTCCAACTCAACCGAATTCGCATATCGCTGCAAATGCGTCTCAGGCAGGGTCGATAGATACATCTTCCCCGAGGCCGTGCAATAAAACGGCACGCTTGTTCCAATCGGCAATTGAATGCGCAACGGCCATTCCGTTTCAACCCGTTCTAAATAGATCATCGAATCTCGGTCCGGCAGCGCGATATTACAAGTCTCCCGAACCTCCGCGCTCAGCTTGCGCAAAACCGCCAGCCGCGCCGCCCGAATACGCAGCGACGACAACACCCCCGTCGCCATCCCGCGCAATCGCTTGCCCGGACTAAAGGCCCGGCCATCAACATCGCGCTGCAAAAACCCCTCGTCCTCAAGCGTCGCAAAAAGGCGATGGATCGTGGGCTTGGGCAGGCCGAGTTGCGCGTTCACAACCGTCGGCGTCACCGGCACCCCCATCCGCGCCACCTCTTCCAAAACCAAAAGAAGCCTGAGGTTGGTCGGTATCGTGGTTTCAGACCGTTGGTCGTCCATCACCTACGCACCACCAAAAAGCGATTGGATCATGTTGTATATGCCACCACCGGGCAGCAACGTCTTGGACAACGACGGCATCAAGGCCACAGCAAACCACACGATGATCAACGAAAAGAGGTACATCGTCGAATACCGCAACAACCGGAAATACGGCACCCCCGTCACCCCCGAGGCGACATAAAGGTTAAGTCCGTAAGGCGGCGTAATAAACCCAATCGACGCCCCCACAAGGAACACCACCGCAAACTGGATCGGGTCCACCCCAACCGAGGCGGCAATAGGCGCAAGGATCGGTGCCAAGATGATCGTCACGGGCAAAGATTCCAAAACCATACCCGCCACAAACACGATCGCCATCGCGGTGAACAACACCGGATAATACCCGCCCATCGACGTCAGAAATTCTTCCAACAAAGCCTTGGCGCCAAGCGATGATAAATTCTGCTGCATCACCACCGAAATCGCAATCAATGGCGCAAGAATGCCCGTGATCTGCGCCGACCGCATGGTGATTGACGGCAACTCACGTGGCCCAAACCCCTTCACCACAATCATCTCACTGATGCCGCGCTGATCGATCGGGCGGTCCTCATCGATGTTCATCAATTTATAGATGGGCAAACAAACAAAGCCTACGATCACACCAAATCCAACGGTCACACCCGCGGCCTCGGTGGGGGAAAATTTGCCAGTGTAAATACCCCAAAGCACCAAACCAATGGCAAAAAATCCAAGCCACCCGCCCAGCGCGGTCTTCAAAACACGCGCCGGATCAAGCCGGATCAAAACACCCCATTTGTTCACCGTGCTCACGATAAAGGCGGTGATAATCATCGCCATCACCATCAATGCACCCGGCACGATCCCCGCAATAAAGAGGTCATTAATCGACAGGTTCATGATGAAACCATAGACAATGAAAATAATCGACGGCGGGATGATAATCCCAACCGTTCCACCCGCCGCCGCAGTTGCCGCAGAAAACCGCGGATCATACCCGCCTTTAACCATCTCAGGATGCAACATCGACCCGATGGTCGCCGTCGTGGCCGAGTTCGACCCCGAAATCGCGGCGAAAAGCCCCGACGCCCCAATCGCCGCCATCGCCAATCCGCCGCGCAGCCACCCCAAACAGGCATAGGCAAAATCCGACAACCGCCGCGCAATCCCCGCCCGATTAATCAGGTCTCCCGTCAAGATAAACAACGGCATCGCCAAAAGCGCAAATCCATCCGTAAACACATCCGAAAGTGCCGTGCCGATATTCACCAATGGCTGCCCCAGCGCAAGCGACGTGCCAAGCACCCAATAGGCAATCACCAAAAATACCGGCACACCAAGCATAAACAACACCGTCACCCCAAGCGAGATCAGCGTAACCAAAGTCCCAAGTTCCATGCTACTGCCCCCCCAAAACGGCTTGCTCGATCATCTTTTCTCCGGTGCGATATTTGCGAATGTCATCGCGTAGGTTCTGAAAAACCCGCCCCGACAGCAACACAAACGCAATCGGCAGCGATATTAAGAACCACCACGTAAACCAATCGGTTCCGGTGATCAGACTATAGTTATTCCCCGAATTGGCGGTCACAAACGTGGCCGTCACAATCACCAGCAAACAAATCCCCCACCATAAAACCGCATCAAGGATCAACAGGCCAAACTGCGCCCCGCGCGGCATCTTCGAGCGAAATTCAGAAAACGAAAGGTGGGTCCGAAGCCGCACATTATAGCTGCACCCCGTCCACGTCATGATTAAGAACAGGTATCCCGGAATGGTCGTCGACCACGGAAATTGCTCCGAAAAAACAAACCGCCGGATCACCTCAATAAAAATGATCGCCCCAATGCTCAGATAGGCCACCACCATCAAGGTCGGCTCAAGATTGCGCTCAATCCAACCGCTCGCCCGGTAAACAAGCGATACCAAAAAACCGCCCCCAAGCGTCATGATCAGACCCCAAAGCCAGGCCGCATTCCCCAACATCTCGCGGCGGAGCGTGTTAAAATCGCCCTCCCCGCCGGTCAAAACATCCGCAATGATACTGCCGAATGCCGCGAAAATCGCGCCTGTCCCGGTGATAAGTTCCATGTCGACGGCCCCTCCCAAGGATATACGACAACCGCGCCCGGGTTGTCCCCGGAACGTCCTTGTAATTCAACTTTTGGAAAAATGGGCCGGGGGGCAATGCCACCCGACCCGCAAGCGAACCCTCGCTTAGCCACGCCACCAACGACGTGGTTCCACGTTCTCTGCGAGTGTATGCGTGTTCTGACGCGCAACATCGTAGATCTCTTGGTACGTGTCGCGACCACCGGCCCAGCCGTTGATCCGCTCGCGCCATTGTTCCCATGCCGCTGGCTGGAATTCTGGCGAACACATTTCTTCCGCTTCACGGCGTGCTTCATCCGACAAGAATGCAGGACGCACATCGTTCTCGGCAAAGATCGTGCCCGGAAGAACAGGGTCAGAGAAACCAACCGTGTTAACCAAAGCCGCCTCGTTGGCCGCCTGCACATGAACCTGCGCAAGATACGACGATTCCATGATCGCGTCCTGAAGATGCCCGTCCATGCTATCAAACACAGATGCCGACATCCCGGTGTGCTCGGTGCCACAGAAGAAACGCAAGTCAACTGATTGCGTCACCGCAGGCGACATGTTGGCATACGCCACAGCAGAAGCCCAAGTCTCCGCACCATCAATCAAACCGGTACGCAACGCATCAAGGGTCTCTTCCCAAGCAACAGGTACAGGGTTGAGGTCCAAAAGCTCCATCGCAATCCGGCCCAACTGTGTGCCAGTCACGCGGTTCTTCGTACCCGCAAGCTCGGTGATCGACGTTACATTCGGACGATCCGCAAATGTGGCGCCCGTCTGAATGCCGCGCAATTCACAGTGGCTGAACAAAAACTTCAGACCATGACGCTCCTCAAGAGGGTTGCG
>JALZWD010000098.1 GCA_023300365.1 Flavimaricola sp.
GGTTGAGATAGCTGCGCACGGCCCCCGCCATCATAATGCCGGGGCGGTCATTATTTGGAAACGCAATCGGCCGCTCAAGGCTCCCTGCGGCCAAAACGCTTGATTGCGCGACGATCCGCCAGAAGCATTCACGCGGCGCCGCACCCTTGTCGGCCACGCGCTCAAGCGCGCCAAACGTGCCCTGATCATAGGCCCCCGTCACGGTGGTGCGTGTCATCAGGCGCACATTTCCCATGTCCTCAAGGCGCGCGACCATATCCGCCGCCCATACAGGCGCAGGCATACCGTCGATCTCTTCGTCCTCGGACAACAGCCGCCCGCCCATCAGGCGATCTTCGTCGGCCAAGATCACATCAGCACCCGACAAGGCCGCAGCATAAGCCGCCATCAACCCCGCAGGCCCCGCACCGATCACCAACACATCGCAAAACGCCCATGCTTTTTCATAATCATCGGCGTTGTGCTGGCCTGACAGGGCCCCAAGCCCCGCCGCGCGGCGAATGATAGGCTCGTACAGCCCCTCCCAAAACCGGCGCGGCCACATAAAGGTTTTGTAATAAAATCCGGCCCCAAGAAACGGCGACATCAGATCATTAATCGCCATCGGATCAAAGCGCAGCGACAACCCACGGTTCTGGCTTGTCGCGGCAAGGCCTTGGGCCAATTCCAACTGTGTGGCGCGTGTGTTGGGCGTGCTGCCCACAGTTACCAATGCGTTCGGCTCTTCTGATCCGGCTGTCAAAATCCCACGCGGGCGGTGGTATTTGAACGAGCGGCCCACAAAGCGCACATCATTGGCAAGCAGTGCCGAGGCCAATGTATCGCCTTCAAGCCCGCCGTACTCGACGCCATCAAACGAAAACCGCAGTGATGCGCCCAATCCATGCCCTTTGCCCGCGATCCTCATCGCGTGGCATCCGTCGCGGCGACCGACCCATGCACCGCATGCGTCACCGTATCGCGCGTGACCACGGCCCATGTGCCGCAAGCGTCATGATACCAAAGATCGCGGGTTTGGCCCGCCGGATTTTCGCGATTGTGCAGATAATCATCCCAAGCAGCATCCCCGGCATCCCGGCTTGGCCGGTCCAGCGCCAAAGCATCCCCTTGATAGGTAAATTCGCGCCTGTCGCGCGTCCCGCATGTGGGGCAATCAAGTCTCATCCAATGTCCCCTTAATGCAAATTATGCTGAGAGCCCGTGCCCTCTTCATCCATCAGCCCCACGCCCGTGCGAAACCGATCAAGTCGAAAGCCTGCGGCAGGCGCATGATGCCGCCCCGTGGCCATCAGATGCGCAAAGCTAAACCCCGAACCGGGCACGGCCTTGAACCCGCCGTAACACCAACCGCAATCAATAAAGAGCCCTTCGGTGTCGGTCTTGTCGATAATCGGCGAGCCATCGGGCGTCATATCCATGATCCCCCCCCACGATCGCAACACGCGCGCCTTGCCAATCATCGGCATCAGCGTCATCGCGGCGTCCATCACATGCTCTTTCATCGGCAGATTACCGCGCTGTGCATAAGAGCTATAGAAATCCAGATCGCCACCAAACACCAGACCACCTTTGTCTGATTGGCTTATGTAAAAGTGGCCCATCCCAAAGCTGACCACATGATCAATACACGGCTTGAGGCCCTCGGTCACAAACGCCTGTAAAACGTGGCTCTCAATCGGCAGGCGCATCCCCGCCATCGCCGCCACCTGTCCTGACCGCCCGGCGACCACAATCCCCACCTTTTTGGCCCGGATCGCACCGCGCGTGGTCTGCACACCCCGCACCACGCCGTTTTCAATATCAATGCCCGTCACTTCACAGTTCTGGATCAAGTCAACGCCGCGGCTGTCGGCCCCGCGCGCATACCCCCAAGCCACGGCATCATGCCGCGCCGTGCCGCCACGTTTGTGCAACAGCCCGCCATAAATCGGAAACCGTGTATTCTCAAAATCAAGATAAGGCAGATGCCGCCGCACGCCGTCAGCATCCAACAACTCCGCGTCATCTCCTTGGTTGCGCATCGCATTGCCGCGCCGGGCGAATGCATCGCGCTGTCCATCTGAATGAAACAGATTGATCAGGCCCCGCTGGCTGTGCATGACGTTGTAATTGAGGTCCGCCTCAAGCCCTTCCCAAAGCTTAAGGGAATGCGAATAGAACTCTGAGTTGCCCGGAAGAAAGTAGTTTGCCCGCACAATGGTGGTATTGCGGCCCACATTGCCACCGCCAAGATAGCCCTTTTCCAACACGGCAATATTGGTAAGCCCATGTTCCTTGGCGAGGTAATAGGCCGTCGATAAACCATGCCCACCGCCACCAATGATAATCGCATCATAGGCCGGTTTGGGCTCGGGGTCGCGCCATTGCGGGGTCCACCCCTTTTGGCCGCGCAGCCCCTCAGCCAAAACTTTCAGGCCGGAAAAGCGCATATCCGTATCCTCTACATCCCTACTACCCAAGGATCAGAGTAACGCCCCCGCACACAGGGTAAAGCAGGTTTGCGACATAAGGAGCCTAGGGTGCGCCATCATACTCAAAATCCGTCACCGGCTCGGCCCAAGTCACCGCGGTCCCATCCACCGATTCCTGAACCGCAATATGCGTCATCGCAACGTCTGGCCCCGCGCCATGCCAATGCCGCTCATCGGGTGCAAACTGCACCACGTCACCGGGGTTCACCACCTCAAGAGGCCCGCCCTCCCGCTGCACCCGGCCCTGCCCTGCGGTGATGATCAACATCTGCCCCAAGGGGTGCGTGTGCCAATGGGTCCGCGCGCCCGGTTCAAACGTTACGGTATTGGCGCTGGTCGCAGAGGGCGCTTGGGCAGCAAACAACGGGTCCATCCGCACGGTCCCCACAAACCAATCCGCCGAACCAACACCAGACGGCCGACTGCCATTGCGAAAAATTTCCATTTCCAACCTTACTCCCATGATGCTCGCGCATGTTTTGCGCGCCGCCCCTATTTCTTTTGGCCTTCACTCCCGCCGGAGGCTTCCGCACGCGCTACCAATCGCCGCCCAATCCGGCCCTGCGAGCACATGCGCCACAAGCACCAAAATTGTCGTGCGGCGTAGCCGCTCCTTTAGGTCACAGTCCTTTGGCCTGATAACTCGCCGCCACTTTGCCAATCGATACCAGATAAGCCGCCGTGCGCAGGTCGGCCACGTCATCGCGGCTACGCCAGACTTCGGCCATCGCCTGATAGGCCGTGCGCATCGTGTCATCGAGGCCCGAGCGGACCAATTCCAACTCGCCCGCGCCGCGCAAGTAGCGGTCTTTAAACCCGTCCGACAAGGTCCAATTGATCGAGGTGTCCGAGCTGATCCGTTCAAGTTCGTCCACGATCAACTGGTGGCGGCTTTCCTCGGCCCGGCGCTGCATCCGGCCAAACCGAATATGGCTCAGGTTTTTGACCCATTCAAAATACGACACCGTCACACCACCTGCATTGGCATACATATCCGGAATGATAACACAGCCCTTCTCGCGCAAAATCTCATCACCGCCGGCGGTGATCGGGCCATTGGCCGCCTCAATAATCAATGGTGCTTTAACCCGGTCGGCATTGCTGCGATCGATCACACCCTCAAGGGCTGCGGGGATAAGGATATCACATTCGGCCTCAAGCAACGCGGCCCCATCTTTTTGATGTTTTGCATCAGGATAGCCGGTGACCCCGCCATGCTCGCGGATCCATTGATGGATCGCCTCGATATCCAGACCCGCGTCATCATAAAGCCCGCCATCGCGTTCAATAATGCCGATGATCTTGCCGCCATCTTCCTCTGAGAGGAACTTTGCCGCGTGATAGCCCACATTACCAAGGCCCTGCACAATGATGCGTTTGCCCTCAAGAGTGCCCGACAATTTGGCCGCGGCCACGTCTTGCGGATGTCGAAAGAACTCGCGCAACGCATATTGCACCCCGCGTCCGGTGGCCTCTACCCGGCCTGCGATCCCGCCTGCATTGGGCGGTTTGCCCGTCACACAGGCATTGCCGTTGATATCGGTGGTGTTCATGCGCTTGTATTGATCCGCAATCCACGCCATCTCGCGCTCGCCTGTGCCCATATCTGGGGCGGGGACGTTTTGGGCCGGATTAATCATATCGCGCTTAATCAACTCATAGGCAAATCTGCGGGTGATCAACTCAAGCTCGTGATCATCCCAATCGCGTGGATTGATCCGCAATCCCCCCTTTGAGCCACCATAAGGCACCTCTACCAACGCGCATTTATAGGTCATCAAGGCCGCCAGCGCCTCGACCTCGTCTTGGTGCACGCCCATCGCAAAACGAATGCCGCCTTTGACCGGCTCCATATGCTCGGAATGAACCGAACGATATCCGGTAAAGGTCTCGATTTTGCCGCGCAAACGAACACCAAAACGCACCGTATACGTGGCATTACACACCCGAATCTTCTCTTCCAAACCGGGCGGTAGGTCCATTAGCGCCACCGCACGATTGAACATGATATCAACGGAATCGCGGAAACTTGGTTCGGGCATCGCGGCATCAGATGGCATGGAAAATTCCTTTGGTTGCTCGTTACATCAGGGCAAAGCTCTTGGCGCGACTATGGCAGGAAATTCATGTATGAAAAGGGCCAAGGCGCGGGTTCTAGCGCCCAACATCCTGAGCGTATGGTGGCGCGATTCGGTTAACACCAACAAAAATTTCGAGCCCAGCAAATATTGCCGAAAATTTTCTGATATTGTGCCAACCCTGCCCGCGACCGTTTCCCAAGCGCGAACACAAGCCCAAACGGGGCAGGATTATGAACGCAATCGGCCTTTTTCATCTTATTTAGGGCCCGTTTCGCCAAATTTCCGCCACGCTGTCTTGCAATAAATAAAGCCAACCGCAGCCCGAACTGCGTCCATCTTGGCCCGAATTGGCCGGTTTTGAAGAAACGAGGTTACCGCAATGAAGGTTCAGTTGTCTCAGAAACTTGCGCACAAACTGTCGCGTTTCAAACGCGACGAGGATGGCTCAATTGTCGTGCTGACGTTGTTCTTGATCATCGCCATGATTTGGACCGCCGGTATCGCCGTCGACATGATGCGTTTTGAAACCTACCGAGCCCGCCTCCAGTCCACAATTGACCGCGCCGTTCTGGCCGCCGCAGATTTGGATTCTTGCCTTGGCACCGGTGCAGATCCCGCCGAAGTTGTTCGCGACTATGTCGAGAAGAACGGGTTTGGCAATCAGTTGGGCGACATCTCGGTTATGACGACGGACAGCTCTTGCGAGGTAACGGCCCAAGCAACGGTTGACGTGAACACCATCTTTATGAAGCTGATCGGTTTTGGTGAAACCAATTCCGGCGTTCAGACGTTGGGCACCACCGCCTCATCGGGTGCGACCGAAAGCATCCATGATGTTGAAATAAGCCTCGTTCTTGACGTTTCTGGATCAATGCGCGGCACCAAGATTGAACAGCTGCGGACCTCTGCTACGGATTTTGTCCGCACGGTTCACGAAACGGTCGAGCAAGACCGTCTGTCGTTCTCTATTGTGCCCTACTCGACCACCGTAAGCATCGGTGCCGATCTTTATAGCCAGTATCGCACGCGCTTTAGCCACAAC
>JALZWD010000099.1 GCA_023300365.1 Flavimaricola sp.
GCGGGCAAGGGCTGCTCAACCAACTCCACACCAAGCCCAATGAGGTGCGGTGCCAGCTCGGCATAAACTTCCGCCGACCATCCCTCATTCGCATCAATTATAATACGCGACTTGGGCGCGCCTCGCCGAACAGCCTCAAGCCGCGGCATATCATCTGGCGTGCCAAGCTTGATCTTCAAGAGCGGGCGGTGCCCATTTTCGGCGGCCTGTTCTTGCATGGCCTTGGGCGTATCAAGCGACAGAGTAAACGCGGTGATTTCGGGGCCCGGCCTTGGCAAACCGGCCAATTCCCAAACCGGCTTGCCCGCCGCCTTGGCCTCAATATCCCAAAGTGCGCAGTCAACGGCATTGCGCGCCGCCCCCGCCGGCAGGGCCCGTTGCAGTTCCGCGCGGCCAATCCCCTCAGGAAGCCCCGCGATCTGTGCCGTCACACTGTCCATCGTCTCGTTATAGCGCGCATAGGGCACACATTCGCCCCACCCCGTGACGCCGTCCCGCGTGATCCGCACCGACAATACTTTGGCCTCGGTCCGGCTGCCCCGTGAAATGGTAAACACCCGCGCCAGTTTAAACGCCTCTGCAGTCACCTCAATCATCACTTGGTGCCCCCTTTTGGTTTCTTTTGGCCGTCACTCCCGCCGGAGGCTCTTAGCGTCCGCGACGTGCAACAGCAGCGATTATACGGCCTCGAGCGCCGCCGCCAAACGGTCTGCGCCTTGGCGGAATGGATCGACCGCTGGCAACCCCATTTCCGCCTCAACCTTCGACAAATACTCGGTGGCCTCCGCATCGCTTAAATGCTGTGTGTTGACAGATATCCCAATCATTTTCACGTCCGGATTGGCATCCCGTGCCATCATCAACGCCGTGTCCCGCGCTTGCGCAAGAGTGGGCAAATCCCGCCCCGGAAGGCCACGCATATGCGATCGGGTTGGTTCATGACACAAGATCAACGCATCTGGCTGTCCACCATGAATAAGTGCGAGCGACACCCCAGAGTATGACATATGGTGCAGGCTCCCCTGTCCTTCGATCAGGTCCCAATGATCGGCATCATTCGCGGGCGTCAGGTATTCGATCGACCCGGCCATGAAATCGGCAATCACGGCATCAAGCGGCACGCCGTCGCCTGTGATTAAGATGCCTGTCTGGCCCGTGGCGCGAAACGTCGCCTTCATACCACGTGCGACCATCGCCTTCTCAAGGGCCATTGCCGTATACATCTTGCCCACCGAGCAATCGGTTCCCACGGCCAAACACCGCTTGCCACGACGCTTTTCACCGCTGGCGATGGGGTAATCCACCGTTGGAATACGCACATCAAAAAGATTTTTTCCATGCTTTTGAGCCGCCGCAACAAGCTCTGCTTCATCACGCAAAAGATTGTGCAAACCACTTGCGATATCATAGCCCATCTCGAGGGCTTCGACCAAAACCGCTTTCCATTTATCCGAGATGACACCACCGCGATTGGCCACACCAATCACCAGCGTCTTGGCCCCGGCGGCCAGCCCTTCGGCCAATGTCATATCTTGGATACCGACGTCTGCACCACAGCCGTCCAACCGAAATTGACCAACTGAATTTTCGGGCCGCCAATCTTTGATGCCTTGGGCCACCTTGGCGGCGAGTTGGTCGGGCGCGTCGCCCAAGAACAAGAGGTATGGTGTTTCGATCATTTTGGCGGCCTCCTTTTTGGTCCTATGCTCTGATCGCCTAATCCGAAACAAATGTCGCTGCGTTTATTCGTCTATGTTCCAGAATTTTGACACGATTCTCCCGGAAAATTACGTTTGGGCGCAAGAAATTATCGCGCCGTGTCGCGAATGCGCAGAATCGCACCTTGCCTGTCAGAATCTATGCCAATGATGCTGCAACTGCAAAATAGACTTGATATTACGCGCGCAACAACATACCAAATAACATAGATTATTGGCAATATAATTACTCAAGCGAGAATACAGATGTCCTTCCGCCTACAGCCCAGCCCCCCGACACGTCCCAACCGCTGCCAACTTTTTGGGCCGGGGTCCAACCCCAAACTTTTTCCCAAAATGGCGGCCTCAGCGGCGGATGTGATAAATCTTGATCTTGAGGACAGTGTGGCGCCCTCAGACAAAGACGCCGCCCGCGCCAACGTTATTGCCGCAATCGGCGACCAAGATTGGGGCCACAAGACCCTCGCGGTGCGGATCAACAGCCTCGATACGCCGTATTGGTACCGCGATATCGTTGATGTGATGGAGCAGGCGGGCGACAGGTTAGATCAGATCATGATCCCCAAAGTTGGCTGCGCGGCAGATGTCTATGCGGTGGACGCATTGGTGACCGCCATCGAAGCCGCAAAAGGCCGGAGCAAGGCAATTTCCTTTGAGGTCATTATCGAAAGCGCCGCGGGCATCGCGCATGTCGAAGAAATCGCAGCCTCCAGCCCTCGGATGGCGGCAATGTCGCTTGGCGCCGCAGATTTTGCGGCCTCTATGGGGATGCAGACCACAGGCATCGGTGGGACGCAGGAAAATTATTACATGCAACATGGGAGCGATCGGCATTTTTCCGATCCTTGGCATTGGGCTCAAGCCGCGATTGTTGCGGCATGCCGGACCCATGGCGTTTTGCCCGTGGACGGCCCGTTTGGGGATTTCTCGGACGACGAGGGCTACCGCGCCCAAGCACGGCGCTCTGCGACGTTAGGCATGGTGGGGAAATGGGCGATCCACCCCAAACAAATTGCACTGGCCAACGAAGTGTTCACACCGTCTGAGGAAGCCGTGGCCGAGGCCCGCGAAATCCTCGCGGCGATGGCAGAAGCCACCGCGCGCGGCGAAGGCGCCACCGTTTACAAAGGGCGTTTGGTCGACATCGCCAGCATAAAACAGGCCGAAGTCATTGTAAAACAATCAGAAATGATCGCCGGATAATGGCTTGAAGATCTTGCGTTAACGTCCTTTTGGGCCACGTGAATGTTTCCCAACCAGTCCGCAAAGGCAAAGCCAATCGCGCTGATGCCGTCTGTATGTTCGCCATCATCACGGGCGATGCCGTTTTCGACAATGTCATTCAAAATCAGGTCAAATTTGGCGACGTCGGGCCGCGCGTTCTGTCGAGCCCATTCTTGTTCAGCTAGTCTAAACGCTTCATCGCGCGGCAACATAGCCAAGCACGCACGGCCATTCGCCGTCGTCGCAATCGGGAAGACTTCCCCGACGGATGAAATCGCGCGCAATCTGTGGGTACCGGGCACTTGGTCTAGAAAGATCATTTTGTCACCGCGCAGAACGGACAGGTCTTGTGGTGTCGGTCCCTAAGAAAACGTGGGGCTAAGGTCACAACCCAAGACATCCAAGGTTATTCCGACCTTAAATTTGCGATCATGTCTGTGAACCCAATCAAGCTGAAGTCAAATCCTAATATCTCTCGCGATCGTGACGTTTGAATTACAACTTTCAAAGAAAGTCCGTTTTGCAAGGCCGTTAAAAGACTATCATTGAGCTGGGTAAAAGCACGGCACCCGTCGAGTTCGCAGCTCAAAAGTTGGGTTTGAAAATCGCGTGTCTCATCAACCCGCAAGTCTACTCCATGCTGAAGGTTGATTCCTAACGGGGTCAGGATCTCTATCACGAGCGCGTCCGCGACGAAGTAAACGATCACCTTGAGGGTGGAATCCTGGCTAACTGCAAACCCTGTACAGGATTGTTCTGCGCAAACGACGTCCCAGAAATTTTCGTTACTTTGTGTTAAGCCCGCAGACGGAAAATATGTGGCTGCAACCGCAAGAGCACTACTTAACTTCAATACATTGAATAGAGATGCCATTGTGCCCTAACTCACAAAAGAAAGCACGATTGCTCCTCTGTAACGTTATTATAATTGAATCCGAAAGGTAGTTTGTTGCAACAATATTGAACCCACTGTTCAACAATGTCGATGCAGTGACCATTACGGAACTGTCGGTTGGGTTCGATTGTGCGGTTGCGGGACCAGCGATGGCCCCTAACCCCAATGCAATCAGTAACTGCGCTGTTCGAAACATCACGTTCATTCTACCATTCCCAAGCAACACCTGCGCCAACGCCCCAAGATTTCGTTGCGCTGTCACCAGCAATCGACATACGCCCAACGACACCATCATCCAAGCGGGCATTGACTCCTAATGCATATGAAGATGCGCCCTCAAACAACCCGACACCGAGACCCAAAGAGAAATCCTTACCGGCTGTGAGTTGGGGAATGTTCGCCATTGCAAATGCCATAGAGACACCACTGTTCGCGGTTTGGATATCGGCATCAAACCCGTCTAAACGACTCTGCAGTCCAGGACTAAGAGTGCGTTCTGTTACAGCACCATCTGCGATGTCTACGCTTTGGATAGAGTAATCCGCGATTGAGAACGAATTCACGGCACCTTCTGCAATGGTGCGATTGGTAACCGCTCCGTCACTGATTGTTCGCGTTGTGACAGCTCCATCCGCAATTGTTCGCTCAGTTACAGCGCCATCGGCAATCGTTCTTGTCGTAACGGCACCGTCCGCTAGGTCTTCGGAAACAACGGAGCGATTAGCGATATCAAGAACTGTAACCGTTCCGTTCGTTTCTGCAGTCCCATCGTCGATACCGCCAGAGACCACCAAGTTGTCTCCGAGGGCGGAAGCCAATTGACCTTGTGCAACTTCATTTGAATTATTTGATAAGTCAGATAACAAACTCGAGGCGTTACTTTCCACATTGGCAAGTTCGTCAGCAAAGTCTGCCACAATGGTTGGATCACCAAGTAAGGCTGTTCCGACTTCACGAGCGACGCCAACTGAATCAAGCTCAGACGCTCCAACACTGTCAGCCGCAAGGTCGGCTGCGGTGAGGCTGTCATCAATCACATTCGCAGTGTCAACGGCATCATCCGCCAGCTCGGACGCT
>JALZWD010000100.1 GCA_023300365.1 Flavimaricola sp.
TGGCGGCGGCTCTGGTGGTGTGCGGGCCGCGCGGGTTGCGGCGGCGACAGGGGCCAAGGTGGCGTTGGCCGAGGATAGCCGGATGGGCGGCACCTGTGTGATCCGGGGCTGTGTGCCCAAAAAGTTGATGGTGTTTGCAAGCGGCTATGCCGAAATGTTTGCGGATGCGCAGGCCTATGGTTGGGATATCCCCGATGGTTTGGACCAAACGTTCCAGTGGGCGCCATTCCGCGCCAAACTGGACCTTGAGTTGGACAGACTTGAAGGGGTGTACCGCAAAATTTTGGGCAATAATGACGTAGAAATTCATGATGCACGCGCCACAATTGCAGGCGCGCATGAGGTAAGCCTATCTGATGGCCGCAGTTTTAGTGCCAAGCATATCTTGGTGGCGACGGGCGGGTATCCGGTGCGCCCCGATATTGAAAACGCGGAATTGGGCATGGTCAGTGATGATTTGTTCCAAATGGACGCCTTGCCCGGCTCGATCCTCATTGTCGGTGGTGGCTATATCGCGTGTGAATTTGCCGGTGTGCTCAATGGGTTGGGCGTGGCGGTGACGCAGTTTTACCGTGGCGATCAGGTTTTGCGCGGGTTTGACGATGAGGCACGTGGATTGGTTGCCGATGAAATGCGCGAGGCGGGTATTGATCTTTTGGTTGGGACCAATATCGCGGAAATGCGCGCCCAAGGGGCCGGGGTTTGGGTTAAGTCCACCACAGGCACCGAAAAGGTATTCGACAAAGTGCTGTTTGCCACAGGCCGCAAGCCCAATTCCGGCAACTTGGGACTAGAGAAGGTTGGCGTCGCTTTGGGTCGTAAGGGCGAGGTTGCCGTTGATGCCTTTAGTCAAACGGCGGTGCCGTCGATTTATGCCATTGGCGACGTAACCGACCGGGTGAACCTTACGCCTGTTGCGATCCGCGAGGGCATGGCTTTTGTCGAAACGGTGTTCAAAGGCAATCCGACCAAGGTGGACCATGATTTGATCCCCTCTGCGGTCTTTACCCAGCCCGAGATGGGTACAGTGGGCCTAAGCGAAGAGGATGCCGCCAAGCAAGAGCCGATCGAAGTCTATTCGACATCGTTTAAGCCGATGCAGGGATCGTTTGCCGGTCGGCAGAGCAAGGTGCTGATGAAACTGATCGTTAGCCAAGCAACACGCAAGGTTTTGGGATGCCATATCGTCGCACCACAAGCGGGCGAGATGATCCAATTGGCGGGGATTGCCGTCAAAATGGGGGCCACAAAAGAAGACTTTGATCGCACAGTGGCGGTACACCCAACCATGTCCGAAGAACTGGTGACGATGAAGGAACCCGTCAGGACAACTTGAATATTGCGCCCAAAGGCACAATTAAGAAGCTAGGAAATTGATGGCCCATCGCGACGGGCTTGTATTCAAAAAGGGACAAAGAGCTTAATGGCTGGAAATAACGGTGGTCCTTGGGGCGGCGGCGGTGGTCGTGGCGAAGGTGGAAACGGTGGCGGCAATGACGGCGGTGATCGCAGGCCCAATGGTGGCCGCAGACCGGGCAACAACGAAGGCCCGCAGATCCCCGAGATCGACGAGCTGATGAACAAAGGCCGCGAGCAATTGCGGGTTTTGATGGGCGGCGGCAATGGTGGTGGCCAAAATGGCGGTACGGGTGGCGAAAGTTTTAAGCCCACACGCGGCATGATTGGCCTTGGTGTCTTGGCGGCCCTTGGCCTTTGGCTCTTAAATTCTGCATATACGGTACAGCCGGACGAACAATCGGTCGAACTGTTTTTGGGTGAATATAGTTCAACCGGAACGCCGGGTTTGAACTTTGCCCCTTGGCCATTCGTCACCTATGACGTGGTCAACGTAACATCAGAGCGGACAGAGAATATCGGCTCGGCAGGGTCCATTTCAAATGCGTCTGGTCTGATGCTGACCACGGACGAAAACGTGGTGGATATCGGTTTTCAGGTGGTTTGGACCGTAAATGATCCGGCCAAATTGTTGTTTAACCTGTCCGATCCTGAACAGACCGTTCAGGCGGTATCTGAATCGGTGATGCGCGAAATTATCGCCGCGTCCAATCTTGCGCCGATTTTGAACCGGGATCGTGGTGTGATCGCACAAACCGCGGTTGAGCAAATCCAAGAGACACTCGACAGCTATGAGGCAGGGATCTCGGTGCGCCGTGTGAACCTCCAGCGTGCCGATCCGCCAAGCGAGGTTTTGGACAGCTTTCTTGCCGTTCAGGCCGCCGAACAGCAGCGGGACCGCCTTCAGCGTGAAGCAGACCGTTATGCCAACGAGCGGCTCGCGTCCGCACGTGGTGAGGCGACCGAGATTATCGAGGCCGCCGAAGGATACCGTGCCCGCGTGACCAACGAAGCGCTTGGTCAAGCGAGCCGCTTTTTGGCTATTTTGGATGAATACCGCAACGCCGAAGATATCACACGGCAACGTATTTACATCGAAACACTCGAGCAAATCTATGCGGATGTCGGCAAGGTGATCCTTGATCCATCCGTTGCTGGTGGCGGCGATGGGGGCACCGGCGTGGTGCCATTCCTGCCGCTCAATGATTTGGTCCGCAATTCAGGTCCGGCTGCGGCCGCGACGCAAGGGAACTAAGCTGATGAACAAAATAGCATATCTTATTCCCGCTTTTGTCATTGTCTTGATCGGTATTTTGTCGTCGATCTTCGTAGTAGACGAGCGTGAGAACGCCTTGGTTTTGCAATTTGGTCAAATTCGCCAGGTTCAGACCATGCCCGGTATCGGGTTTAAAATCCCGCTGATCCAAGAGGTTGTAAAGTACGACAGCCGCATCTTGTCCCTGGATACTGAGACAATTCAGGTCACACCCTCGGATGATCGCCGTTTGGACGTAAACGCCTTTGCCCGCTACCGGATCACCGACGTGGTACGGTTCCGTGAGGCCGTAGGCGCGGGCGGTGTGCGCACCGCCGAAGACCGTTTGGGCACGATCCTAACATCGCAAATCCGCGAAGTTTTGGGTGCAGATCAAGTTACGTCCGGCACGATCCTATCGGAAGAACGTCGCGACTTGATGACCCGGATTCGTGATCAGGCACGCGGCGAGGCATTGGCGCTTGGGCTTGATATCGTTGACGTGCGTTTGGTCACAACCAACCTTCCCGAGGAAAACCTCGACGAGACCTTCGCGCGCATGGAGGCCGAACGCCAGCAAGAGGCCGCAGACGAGATTGCGCGTGGTCAAGAAGCCGCGCGCGGGATCCGCGCTTTGGCCGACAGAACAGCCACAGAAACCCTCTCGGCGGCACAGCGCGATGCACAGATCACCTTTGGTGAGGCTGATGCTCAGGCTAACGCAACGTTCAACGCGGCCTTTGGATCAGACCCAGAGTTTTTCCAGTTCTACCGCTCAATGCAGGCCTATCAACAGTCCCTTCAAGGCTCCAACACCACGTTGGTTCTTACGCCTGATTCCGCGTTCTTTGACTATCTCTATGACCCCGGTCAGGGCGATGGTCTAGGACCGTTGGAAGATGCGGCCATTGAGGAAATCCTCGAAGAGGCCGTGGGTGACATGGAGGTTCAGGACAGCGGGATTGAACCGATGTCTGTAGAAGACCTGAATGTGTCGCCCGAGTTGCTTGAGGACGCTCCGGCGGACGGCGACGCGACAGTGACCGAGTAAACCACTATGGCCACGCTTCTTTGGGGCATTGGTCTGGTGTTGATAATTGAGGGGCTGGCCTGGGCGCTGGCCCCTTCTTTGTTGGAGCAGATGCTCGCCGCTTTGCGGGATATGCCGATTGAGGCGCGGCGTCTTGTGGGGCTTGTGGCCTTGGCTTTGGGTGTGCTTTTGGTTTGGGGCGCTAAAACGCTCGGCGCTTAAAGGCGTTTATCAATTGGGCCGCAGTTTGTGGCGCACCCATGTCTCAAACGGCAGGCGCTGGCATTGATCTGTCTTGTCCCAGATGTAGTCGGGTCGGTGGGCCTGGCCCGCCAACGGACGCCAGGCGTGGTCTGGCAATGGCCAATTGAGCGGACGTTCAAGGGTGGCGATATCGCTCTTGGTCTGCGCCAAAAGCGTCTGTGGTTGGCGCAATGTGAACCGACCTGATTGATAAAACCCGCGCGCAAACCCATCATGGATCAGATCCAAGAGCCGGGAGATTTGTGGCGGACATTGGTGTAAATGCTGCGGTGTGGGGCGGGCCAACTTATGTTCGTGGAGGCCAATATCGAGGGCCAAAACGATTGACATGATGCTGGCGCGATCCGCAGAAGGCCGTCGTGCGATAAATTCCAGCGGGCTGAGGTCTTTGGATTCAAAATCAAATTTAAGAGCGATATCGTGCCAATCCGCAGGGGATTGTTTCATCAACCACTTGCGTTGATGCGTAGGGCAGCCGCGCCCGGGAACAAACCGCCACACAGCCGGGCTTTGCTGCCAAGTCTGCCGAAGCTTGCGACGATCATCGTCGCTCAGCACGGGTAATGATGTTGACGTATTTGGCACGTAGGACATGCGAACCTCTAAGATTTAAAGCAATTTCGGCTTCAATCCGGGCGGTTATGAGGCGTGAGAGCGTCAATTTTTTTACACCTAAGTCGATGACCTGCCCGGGCCATGGTGTTCTGCGCCGGGGCACAGTAAGTTGTGCTTAACCAATAGGAACCAATGGTCGATGTCCTCCGCATCCTCGCCCCTCACCTCGGATTTGACCGCGTTAATCGCCTGTCCTCAGTGCGATGCCATCTACCGTGTCCGCGATCTTGATCATACTGTCGAGGCGCGTTGCACGCGGTGTCATACCGAATTGATCGCACCGCGCCTAAAGGCCGGGATGGTGATTATAATGCTGTCTTTGACGACCCTAATTTTGGTATTTGGCGCGCTTTGGTTTCCGTTTCTTGAAATTACTCGCGCCGGGCTCAGCAATTCCGCGACATTGATCGACGCGGCCCTCGCATTCTCAAGTGGGCCGTTGATGTTTTTGTCGCTCGCAGTGTTGGCGATGATCGTTTTGATCCCTTTGGCCCGGGTGTTGCTGACCCTTTATGTCCTTGTGCCAGTGGTGTTTGATCGCCCGCCACGGTCGCGGGCCGCCCAGGCATTTCGCTTGTCCGAAGACTTGCGTCCTTGGTCAATGGCCGAGATTTTTGCTATCGGCTGTGCTGTTTCATTGGTCAAAGTGGCAGACCTTGCCAGAATTGAATTTGGCCCTGCGTTTTGGATGTTTTCGGCGGTGGTCATTATCATCTTGATCCAAGACAGCTATCTGTGCCGCTGGTCCGTTTGGGCCTCGCTTGAGCCCGAGAACGAGCCCAAGAACGAGCAAGAGAGATGAGCGGCCCCTATGACATGGTCACAGCACGCGATATGGGGCTGGTCGCATGCCGGCGCTGTGCGCGTGTTTGGCAAATGGATCAAGAGGTCTGTGGGCGCTGTGGTGCCGCGCTTGCATCGCGTGATCACACAAGCCTAAGTCGGGTCTGGGCATGGCTGGTGATGGGTATCTCGTTCTACATTCCTGCCAATATCTATCCGATGCTGTCGACGACCGTTTTGCTGAGATCGACAGAAGACACGATTATCGGCGGCGCCATTGAACTTATCCACCACGACTCTGTTGGAATTGCGATTATTATTCTGGTGGCTTCGGTGCTGATCCCCGTCGCCAAGTTTGTGGCGATTGCCTACCTTGCCTTGTCGATAAGGCGATCCTCGGATTTGTCGGCGCAGTCACGTCACAGATTGTATGAATTGGTCGAATACATCGGCCGTTGGTCAATGATTGATGTGTTTGTCGTTGCGATCTTGTCGTCACTGGTGCAATTGAACGTAGCAGCATCGATCAATCCCGGTGTCGCAAGCTTGTCTTTCGCATTGTCGGTGATCTTTACCATGCTTTCCGCCCAAGCCTTTGACAGCCGCATGATCTGGGACAACATCAAAAGTGCAAAGCAAAATCGAGATACCGCCGAGACGATTGCCTCATGATCGATAATATTCCAGACATTCCCATTGCCCCGCGCAAGCGCAAACGGTCGTTTTGGGATCGGGTTTCTCTTGTGTGGCTGATGCCGCTGGTTGCGCTTGTCGTGGCGCTGTCGATTGCTTGGCAATCTTACATTGATCGTGGCCCAATTATTTCGATTATCTTTGAAAGTGCTGCGGGCATAACCAAGGATGAAACAGAATTGCGGTTTCGCGATGTAACTGTGGGTTTGGTCGAAGACGTCAGGTTTACCTCCGAGCTTGACCGCGTCATCGTTGATGTGCGCCTCGATAAAGACGTGGCCCCGTTTGTTGATGAAGCATCCAAGTTTTGGGTCGTGAGCCCCGAGGTCACAGTCCAAGGTGTGACGGGCCTCGATACGGTTCTATCAGGCGTCTATATTGAGGCCCTTTGGGACGACGATGTTGGCACACTGGTCGATGAGTTTGAGGGACTGGCAGAGCCGCCGTTGCTTTTTGAGAACCAAGCAGGGCTGAGGCTTTTGTTGCGCTCAACCGAGGGCGCGCTCAGTGGCAATACGCCAATCCTTTACAAAGGCGTTGAGGTCGGACGGATTGGTCAGGCTATGGTGTCAAATGACGGGTTTTCGGTTGAGGCCGAGGCGGTGGTTTTTTTCCCCTACGATAATCTAGTGACTGAATCGACGCGGTTTTGGGAAACGTCGGGTTTTTCGGTGTCGTTTGGTACGGCCGGGGCGTCGATTGATTTTGAAAGCATCTCGTCTTTGATCGGCGGCGGGGTCACCTTTGATACCTTTGTCTCGGGATCGCTGCTTGCGACAGATGGCGCTGTTTTCAACGTTTTTGAGGATGACGCCACGGCCAGAGCGAGCGTCTTTGATCGCACCGAGGGCGGACGCCTCGATTTGATTGCAACCTTTGACGGCA
>JALZWD010000101.1 GCA_023300365.1 Flavimaricola sp.
GATAAGGGTTCGTCAAACAAGAACAGCGCGGGATCACGAACAATCGCGCGGCCCATTGCAACACGCTGGCGTTGTCCGCCCGAAAGCTGTGAGGGGCGGCGGTCGATGTAATCATTAAGGTCAAGCATCGCGGCGGCTTCGCGGACTTTGGTATCAATGTCGGCCTTGGAGGTGCCACGATTTTTGAGGCCGTAAGCCATATTTTTATAGACCGTCATATGCGGATAAAGCGCGTAGTTTTGGAACACCATCGCGATGTCACGCTCGGCGGGATCAAGATCGTTTACAACCCGGTCACCGATGCGCAATTCGCCGGTGGTGATATCTTCGAGCCCTGCGACCATACGAAGGAGCGTGGATTTACCACAACCCGATGGGCCAACCAGCACCACCAGCTCGCCGTCGGCGATTTGAAAGCTGGCCGGTTGCACGGCCTCGGCGCCGTTGGGATAGGTTTTGGAAATGCCGGTGACTTGGACGGTTGCCATTATTTGTCGCTTTCTGTGAGGCCCTTAACGAACCAGCTTTGGAAAAATACCACGATGAGGACGGGGGGCAGCATGGCCAGCATGGCAAGCATGATGCCGCGTCCGTATTCGGGGATATTCACCCCTTCTTGGTCTTGGATGATTTGGCGGATGCCGCGCACGAGGGTGTACATGCTTTCCTCGGTCGTGATCAGCGTGGGCCAAAGGTATTGGTTCCATCCAAAGACGAACATGATGATGAACATCGCAGCGATCATCGTGCGCGAGAGCGGCACGAGGATGTCGATGAAGAATTTCACCGGGCCTGCGCCGTCAATCCGCGCGGCCTCGACCAGTTCTTCGGGGACCGACATGAAGAACTGCCGGAAGAAGAAGGTGGCCGTCGCGGAGGCGATGAGCGGCACGATGAGGCCGGTGTAGGTATTGGTCAGCCCCATGCCCACGATGACCTCGTAGGAGGGCAGGATGCGGACCTCGAGGGGCAGAAGCAGCGTTGTGAAGATGATCCAGAAGGCGAAGGTGCCGAACCGCAGACGAAAATAGACGATGGCATAGGCCGCAGCCATACCGACGATGATTTTGCCGACGGCAAAGCCGATGCCGAGGATGAAGGAATTGGTCAGCATCGACAGGCCTGTGACAGCGCCGCTGAACCCGCTTTGTTCGAACAAGGCGGCGTTTGTGTTGTCGTCTAATTGATCGCCGATGGCGAAGCTGAGCCCCTCTTTCTCGATTTGGAGATCGGGGAGTGTTGCCGTGGTCAGGGCGATTACGATGGGCAGGATCATCACCAGCGCACCGATAATGAGGATCGCATGATCCGAGACCACGCCCCATTTGATCGGCTTGCGCCGTGGCGCGGGGGCCGTGGTGACGATGGATTGGGTTATGTCAGCCATATCTATGCCCCCCTTAAGTATAGTGTATTCGGCGTTCGAGCAGCCGGAATTGGAAGATTGTCAGAAGCAGGACCAGCACCATCAGGACCACGGATTGCGCAGACGAGCCGCCCAGATCATTGCCGCGGAAGCCGTCGATAAAGACCTTGTAGACCAATGTGACGGGGTTATTGCCCGGCTCGCCTTTGACCAGCGTGTCGATGACGCCGAAGGTATCAAACAGCGAATATGTGATGTTGATGATCAACAAGAAGAATGCGGTGGGGGCCAGAAGTGGGAAGGTGATGTCCCAGAAGCGTTGTGTGCCCGAGCCGTTGTCGATCATCGCCGCCTCGCGCACGGAGCGCGGGATGGATTGCAGGCCCGACAGAAAGAAGATGAAGTTGACGGGGATCTGTTTCCACACGGCGACCATGACCATGGCGGTGGCGGTATCGGTGTAGCCAACGCCAAGTTGGAAATCCCAACCGAACCATTGGAAGAACTCGGTCAGCGGACCCACGGATTGATCAAAGAACATCAGGCCAAGGAAGCCTGCGACGGGCGGGGCGACGGCATAAACCCACATCAGCAATGTGCGGTAGGTTTTGGCGCCGCGAATGACTTTGTCGGCCTTAACGGCCAAGAGGAGTGCCAGACCGAGCGAGAGGAAGGTGACGAGGATGGTGTAGATCATCGTGAACCACGCGACCTTGCGGTATTCGACGCTTGTGGCGAGGCGTGTGTAGTTTTCGGCGCCGACATATGTGGAGCCAAAGCCGAAGGGATCTTGGAGGTAGAACGAGGATTGGATCGCCCATGCGGCGGGCCAGTAGAAAAACACTATGATGATCGACAGCTGTGGCACCAGCAAGAGGATCGGCAGCCATGGATTGCGAAAGCCCGCGCGTTTCATATTGGTTGTGTCCCTAGCCAAGAGTGGTGGAAACGGGAGGCGGTAGGGCCCCCCGTTTCGATATTTTAGAACCTGTGATTAGTTCTGTGTGCGTGCGAAACGGTCCAGAAGCTCGTTTGCTTCGGCTTGGATCGCAGCAAAGCCTTCATCGACGGTGACTTCGCCTGTCAGGATGCGGCCGTATTCACGGTTCATCACGTCGCGGACCTGAACGTAAAAGCCCATGCGGTAGCCGCGTGTGAATTCGCCAGCATCAAGGGAGAGCTGTTGAATGCCAACTTGGGCGGCGGGCTTTTCTTCGTAGTAGCCATCCGATGTGGCCAGCGCGTAGGCGGCCTCGGTGACAGGCACGTAGCCTGTTTCGCGGTGCCATGAGTACTGAACCTCGGGGGAGGTGAGGTATTCGAAGAACGCAGCAGTGGCGGCGTTTTCGGCGTCGGATTTGCCGGACATTGCAAACAGGGCCGCACCACCGATGAAGGTTTGTGTGGGCTCGGTTGTGATGCCTTCCCAGTAGGGGAGGAGCGTCGCGGAAAATTCGAATTCAGCGGTGTTCTGGAGACCACCAAATGAGCCCGAAGAGCCAAGCCACATGGCAACTTCGCCTTGTTCGAAGGGTGTTTGGTTGTCGCCCCAGCCGGTGCCGTACCACTGGAAGTAGCCTTGGTCGATCCAGTCAACCACGGCGGTAAAGTGCGCTTTGATCTCGGGCTGATCGATCAAGATTTCGGTGGTGCCGTCGCCGTATCCGTTGTCGTTTGTGGCGAACTGGATGTTGTGGCGCGAGTAGAAGTTTTCGGTGAAGATCCACGGCAGGTGCGATTGGGCGAGTGGGATAAACCCGGCCTCGAGCAATGCGGGGGCTGTCACGTCTTGGAACTCTTCCCATGTAGAGGGCGCGGAGACGCCCGCGGCGGCCAGTGCTTCGACGTTGAAGTACATGATCGGTGTGGATGAGTTGAACGGCATGCCGATCATGGTGCCGTCATTGTCGGCGTAGAAATTCCGCACGCCGGAGATGTAGTCGAGCGAATCAAAGCCGGACCCGAACTCGGTGAGCAGGGTTTCAACGGGGATTGTTGCCCCTTGAGCGGCGATCACGGTGGCGGCGCCCGCGTCAAACACCTGCATCACGTTGGGCTGTTCGCCCGCGCGGAACGCGGCGATGCCAGCGGTGAGGGTTTCTTCGTATGTGCCTTTGAACACAGGCGTAATCACATAGTCGGACTGGCTTGCGTTAAAATCGGTGGCGATTTGGTTGACGGTTTCGCCAAGTTGGCCACCCATCGCGTGCCACCAGCTGATCTCGGTCTGCGCATAGGCGGGCACCGAAAAGGCACCGGCAACCAGTGTTGCAGACATCACGGACATAATCTTCATGGTTTTCCTCCCAATACATTTCGCAGAGCATTCGGTGGCTCCGCGTTCCTAGTATGTGGGCAAGACTACATGCATCGGGTGACGGATAGGAACCAGTTTTCTGACATTGTTTCGGGTGTTTGAACGCGCCAGCCGCATGCAAACGGCCAAAAGGTATGATTTGCAAGGCTTAGACCCCCCATAGGCCGGCTTGACAGTGGCCCGGTTTGCGGCACGGTTTGTTGGGGTTGCGGCGTTGTTTGGCCTTGAGGAGAGGGCTTGGCAGGTGGGACATATGGTTGGTGCCCCGGCCTTTGGGGCAGATTGATTCGAGACACAGCAAGGAGAGCCGGAGATGGCCCAGTGGCGTATCGACAGCAGCACGCAGACGATGGTTTTTGCGGCAACGACGGGGCAGCCGTTTGTGGTGTATTGGGGCGCGCCTTTGCCGGTGGGCGAAGACCTTGGGGCGCTGGCGGCGCTGTCTGAGATGGATGTGACGGGGGGGATGATTGATGCCCTGCCGGAGATGTCGCTGGCACCCGAAGCGGGCAGAGCGTTTCAAGGGCAGCCGGGGCTGTTGATGACGGATGCGCAGGGCGCGCCAATTGAACCGCAGTTTGTGTTTGCGGCGGCGCAGTCCGACGGGCGCGGACAGGTGACGCTTGAGAGCCGGGCGGAGGGGCTGCGCCTGATCCATCATGCGCAAGTGCGGCCTTCGGGGGTGATTGAACTTAAGACCCGGTTGGAAAGCGACACGCCAGTGCGGGTGCAATGGTTGGCGGCACCGGTTTTGCCCGGCCCGCAATTGGGCGACGAGATCATCGATGTCTCGGGGCGGTGGACCGGGGAATTCCACCTTAATCACACGCCGTGGTCGGCGGGCATTCGGATGCGAGAAGCGCGGACGGGCCGTTCGGGGCACGAGCACCCACCCTATGCGATTTTCCCGCAGCGGGGATGCGTGAACACGCGCGGTGTGGCCCATGCGCTTCATTATGGGTGGTCTGGTGGGCACCGGATGGTGGCAGAAGAGCTGCCCGATGGGCGGCGGCAAATCCAGTTTGGACATGCCCAAGGGGCCGAGCGGGCGGCCGGCACGCATTTTGAAACCGCCCCTCTTTATGCCGTTTTCAGCGATACGGGCCTGAACGGTATTGGCCGCGATTTTGGGCGTTTGATCCGGGATGATGTGGTGACGTGGCCCGATGCCGCGCGGCCCCGTCCGGTGCATTATAATTGTTGGGAGGCGGTCTATTTTGACCATAACCTGAGCGATCTTTGCGAAATTGCAGATCGGGCCGCGGCCCTTGGGGCGGAGCGGTTTGTTTTGGACGACGGCTGGTTTGGTGTGCGCGACGATGACACCACATCGCTTGGGGATTGGACGATTGATCGGCGCAAATGGCCCGATGGGTTGGGGCCGTTGATTGCGCATGTCAAATCCCTTGGGATGACGTTTGGTTTGTGGTTTGAGCCAGAGATGGTGAACCCCGACAGCGACCTTTACCGCGCGCATCCCGATTGGGCGTTGGGCCCGGCGGACCAAGTTTTGGGACGGCAGCAGATGGTTCTTGATATGTCCAAGCCGGAGGTGCGCGATTATTTGTTTGAGGCGGTCTCATTGGTATTGGGCGCCTATGACATTGATTATGTGAAGTGGGATCACAACCGTTTGTTGCCGGTGGTTGATGCAGCGCAAGCGCGCGGCACCTATGCGTTGTTTGATCGTTTGCGGGCGGCGCATGGGAATGTTGAGCTGGAGAGCTGTGCCTCGGGGGGCGGGCGGATTGATGCGGGGATTTTGGCGCGCACGCAGCGGGTTTGGTTGTCTGATAGCAATGATGCGCTGGAGCGTTTGAGGATGCAGCATGATGCGGCGCTGTTTTTGCCGGCCGCGATCACCGGCAGCCATGTGGGGCCGCGCGAATGCCATACGTCGGGGCGGATTTTGCCGATCCGGTTTCAGGCATGGGTGGCCGCACAGCGGCACATGGGGTTTGAGATGGACCTGCGCGCCCTGAGTGCGGCGGAGGCGGCGGTTTTGCGGGATGTAACCGCGTGGTGGAAGGACAACCGCGATTGGTTGTTGGCGGGGGATATTGCGCGGCTTGATAGCCACGACCCGGAGGTGTGTGCGGAGATGGTTGTGGCGCCGGGGGGGGATAAATTTGTGGTCATGGCCGGGCAATTGGGCGCGTCGCGGCAAATCCTGCCCCGGCCGTTGTGTCTTGTGGGGTTGGACCCCGAGGGGATGTACCGTGTGGCCCTGAGGGATGCGGGGGAGAATGCGGCGTTGAGCCGGAATGCGGGGATGGCGTTGAAGGCCGGGCCGATGGTGGTGAGCGGGCAGGCGTTGATGGCGCGTGGGGTGACGTTGCCGACAACATGGCCCGCGACGATGTGGGTTTTGGAGGGCGCGCGTTTGTGACGGCGGGGCGCCGCTGTTGGCCCCAAGAGGCCAATGCGCCCCGCCCACCGTCCCGGCGCATGCGCCCGGCCTTGCGCGGTGTTGGGAGACGTGGGTTTGGGAGGCCTCCGGCGGGAGTGAAGGCCAAAAGAAATAGGGGTGTGAGAGGTATAGTTTAGTATTAAACTATTTCTGGGAGGCGTCCGGCCGGCGGGGTGTTGCGGCTTCGCCCAGAGGTGACTTGGCCGTCGATTATGGTCATGCCGACGCCGGGAAGATTGCCCAATTCGACGCTTTCGAGCAGGGTTTTGCCGGGGGCGTGCTGGGCTTGGTCCATGAGCACGAAATCGGCGCAGAGGCCTTGTTTTATCATACCTGTGTCGAGTGAGCGTTGGGTGGTGGTGTTGCCGGTGGCGAGGCAGAAGGCCTGTTCGGCGGGCAGATTGCCCAGTGACGAGAGCATCGCGACCATGCGCATGATGCCTAAGGGTTGCACGCCGGATCCGGCGGGGCCGTCGGTGCCGAGGATGACGCGATCGAGGCAGCCAAGTTCGCGGGCGGTGTTGAGCGTGAGCAGGGCCGCGCGTTCGTTGCCGTTGTGGACGATTTCGAGCCCGGCAGAGCAGCTTTCGCAGATGCAGGTGATTTGATCATCGGGCAGGGCGGTGTGGCCGCCGTTGATATGGCCGATGATATCGGTGCCGGTTTCGAGGACCATGTCGGCGTCGATCAGGCCAGAGCCGGGGATCGAGGGGCCGCCGGTGTGGATGGTGGATTGGATGCCGTATTTGCGGGCCCAATCGACCATTTGCTTGGCGGTTTTGCCGTCTTTGACGGTGCCGAGACCTACTTCGCCCAAAAGGGTGACGCCGGCGTCGGCGAGGTCTTTGAAGTCTTGTTCGACCATGCCGTGTTCGATCACTGGGGCGCCTGCGTGGACTTTCATGCCGGAGGGGCGGAAGTTTTCGTACCAACGCTGTGCGGCGATGGCCATTGCTTTGAGGCCCACCACGTCCTTGGGGCGGCCGGGCATGTGGACTTCGCCCGCGGAGATCAGGGTTGTTACCCCGCCGTGCAGTGTGCTGTCGATCCAGTGGAGTTGCTGTTGGCGCGGGGTATAGTCGCCGACGACGGGGTGGATGTGGCTGTCGATGAGGCCCGGTGCGAGGGTAGAGCCGTTGGCGTTGACCGTTGTGGTGGCGTTTTCGCAATCAAGGTCGGCCTCGGCGCCCCATGCGGTGATTTTACCGTTGGTGGCAATCAGGCAGTCGCCGTCGAGGATTGGTGCGTTGATATCGCCAGACAAGATGAGGCCGATATTTCGGATGACCAGTTTTGCGGGTGTCGGATCTGGCATTATTCGGCGCTCCTATGACTTTTGACCAGCCTATCAGTGCGGGATGTGCAATCAAGGGTTTGACACAACCCAAGCCGCGCGTAGGCTGTTGGTATGGTTTACCACTTGGCCCGAACAATAGACGATGCTGTGGCCGCGATTGATGCGGGAGCGGAGGTAATCGCGGGGGGGACGGATTGGTTTCCTGCGCGTGGCGAGCGTATCGGCGATGTGTCCTTAATTGATATTTCGATGCTTGAGGGTATGACCGATATTGCCCTGCAAGACGGCTATTGGCGGATTGGGGCGGCGGTCACGTGGAGTGATGTTTTGCGGGCCGAATTGCCGCCTGCGTTTGATGCGCTTTGTGGTGCTGCGCGCGAGGTTGGGTCGGTTCAGATACAAAATGTTGGCACGCTTGTTGGCAACCTGTGCAATGCGTCGCCTGCGGCGGATGGGGTGCCGCCTTTGTTGTGTCTTGGGGCCTTGGTTGAGGTGGTGTCGGCGCGCGGTGTGCGACGTGTGCCGCTAGCGGATTTTATTTTGGGCCCGCGCCGGACGGATTTGACGACGGGGGAATTTGTCCAAGCGATCGTGGTTCCTGAGCCTGCCGCCGGGGCCGT
>JALZWD010000102.1 GCA_023300365.1 Flavimaricola sp.
CGGAGGTTGTTATGCCCCATGCGTCGTGCCTTTGCGGTGCTATCGAGATTGACGTTGCCGGAGATTTGCCAAGTCCCAACGCGTGCCATTGCACCCAATGTCGCAAGCAATCGGGCCATTATTGGGCCTCGGTTGATCTACCAGCCTCGGCGGTGACGATCACCGGTCCGGTGACATGGTACGCCGCAAGCGAAAAGGTTCGGCGCGGTTTTTGTGGCACCTGCGGGTCCTTCCTGATCTGGGATCCCCTTCACCACGACAGCATCGCCATCGCGATGGGTGCGTTTAATGGCCCCACCAGAACAATGCTGAGCCGCCATATCTTTTGCGCCGACAAAGGCGATTACTATGAGATCGCCGATGCGTTGCCGCAAAATGAACAGTGAGCCATCACGAAACAGGGAGGGGTGTCGCGTTTTCGCGCCAAGTGCTCTAACCCCGCGCCAATGAACTCAGAATTTCCCCATACCCGCGATCTTGTCCTTATTGGCGGTGGCCATACCCACGCGCTTGTCCTGCGCAAATGGGGGATGAACCCCTTGCCGGGCGTGCGCGTTACGGTCATCGATCCTGCGCCAACGGCGGCCTATTCGGGCATGCTGCCGGGATTTGTGGCGGGGCATTATACCGAGGATGAGTTGGGGATTGATCTGGTTAAACTGTGCCGGTTCGCTGGTGCCCGATTGATTATGGATGCCGTGGACGGCATCGATCTGTCTGCGCGTTCGATACATGTGCCAAACCGTGCGCCTATCGCCTTTGATGTGGCTGCGATTGATGTGGGCATTACCTCGGCGATGCCAATGCTATCGGGGTTTTCGCAAAACGGTATCCCGGCCAAACCACTGACGCCTTTTGCCAAACGCTGGGCTGCGTTTCGCTCGTCTGATGCGCCCAAACAGGTGGCCGTCATCGGTGGCGGCGTTGCTGGCTGTGAGCTTGCGATGGCGATGGCGCATGCGCTTGGGCTGGATGGAGCCAAGTATGAAGTGCGGGTGGTTGATCGCAGCCAAGCCCTTACCGAGACATCCCCGCCTGCGCGCGAAAAGTTGCGCGCCGCCCTCCAAGAGCTTGGGGTTGAGGTCCTTGAGGGAGCAGATGTGACCCATGTCGCGGCCGATCATCTTGTGCTTGGCGATGGCGGCACCGTGGCGTCGCAGTTTACGGTTGGTGCCGCCGGGGCCAAACCCCATGATTGGCAGGCGACCATCGGTCTTGATCTGCACGATGGTTTTCTGGCCGTAAACCCGATGTTGCAAACCAGCGATCCGGCAATCTTTGCCACCGGCGATTGCGCCCACATGACCCACGCACCGCGCACCAAAGCAGGCGTTTTTGCCGTGCGGCAATCGCCGGTATTATACGATAATTTGGTGGCCATACTGTCGGGTGGTGCGCTGTCGCGGTATGATCCGCAAAGCGATTATCTAAAGCTGATTTCACTTGGCGGGAAACGCGCCTTGGCCGAGAAATGGGGCCGGGTTGTCACGGGCCCGCTGCTTTGGAAATGGAAAAACCGCATCGACGGGACCTTTATGGACAAGTTCCGCGATTTGCCGGTGATGCAGGGCCCAAGCCTGCCGCGCACGCATGCGGAGGGGCTTGGGGAGTTGATCGGCGATGCGCCGATGTGCGGTGGTTGTGGTGCCAAAGTGGGGCGTGACGCGTTGCGCACGGCTTTGTCACAGATGCCCGCAAGTGCCCGCGCCGATGTGTTGTCCCAACCCGGCGATGATGCGGCCATTCTGGCCACAGGCGGTGTGCAGCAGGTGATCACAACCGATCATCTGCGCAGCATCACCGATGATCCTGTCTTGATGACGCGGATTGCCGCAGAACATGCCTTGGGCGATATCTGGGCCATGGGCGCGTCCCCACAAGCGGCCACCGCAACGATTATCTTGCCGCGCATGTCCGCCACACTGCAGGCCCGCACCATGTCCGAGATTATGCAAACCGCGTCACAGGTCTTGGGGACGGTGGGCGCCGCTGTTGTTGGTGGGCACAGCTCCATGGGCCAAGAGATGACCATCGGCTTTACGCTGACCGGGCTTTGCGGCCCCGCGCCCATTACCTTGTCTGGCGCACAGGTCGGTGATGCAATCATCCTGACCAAACCCTTGGGCAGTGGTGTCATTATGGCCGCTGAGATGAGCGGTTTGGCCCAAGGGACGATCGTGGCTGGATGTTTCGATTGGCTGGTGCAATCGCAAAAAGACGCCGCTGCAATATTGGCGGGCGTACATGCCATGACGGATGTGACAGGGTTTGGGTTGGCCGGACATCTCTCAGGAATCGCCGAAGCTTCGCAGGCCTCGATTGAGGTTGCGATGTCGGATGTGCCGCTGATGACGGGCGCTCTTGGCCTGGCCCAAGGGGGCGTGGCCTCGACATTGCTATCTGACAATCGCGCAGGTGCGGGCGAGGTTGCGGCGCCGCAAGGGCCTTTGGGTGATCTGATGTTTGATCCGCAAACATCCGGTGGGCTTGTGGCGAGTATCGACGGCGATGCGGCCCAAGGCGTGTTGGCGCAACTGCGCGCCAAAGGATATCAAGCGGCGGTGATCGGTCGGGTCGTTGATGGCCCCGCACGCGTGGTGTTCCGCTAGAGCTTTTCGACGATATCCGCGATTTGATGGGCCAGACGCAGTTGGCCGTCGGTATCTAGGCTGTCGCTTTCAAGCTGCGCCAACACCGTATGCTCAATTTTCCCGCGCGAGCGGGTGTAGGATGGATCATAGTGTTCGGTCATCAATGCCGTGGCCAAGGCCTCAAACGAACCTGCGCGCAAAAGCGATTGCCAGCCATCAACAACCGCATGCCCCCGGTGGTTGCGCAGCGGATCCAGCAAATTCGCGATATGATCGGGGTCCGTTTCCGAGCGTTCAATCGCACCGCGATATACCCCCGTCAGAAATGTTGAACGCGCCGCGATTGGCGCCGATACTTCGATGCGTGGCGCAGGCTTCATCGCCGCCCAAACCTGCGAGGGCACAGAAATACGCCCAACTTTGCTGCTCTCGGCCTCAATAACAACAGGGCGGTCCGGATCGAGGCGAAACAGCGCATGGGCCAATGCGCTCTCAAAGCTCTTTTGCGTCGGTTGTCCACCCGGCATTCCACCAAGCAACGAGCCGCGATGATTGGCCAAACCTTCGAGATCAATCGTCTGCACACCCATCTTGGCCAAATGCGCCAAAATGGCCGTTTTGGCCGTGCCTGTATTGCCATCCAAAACCACCAAACGGTGCGGCAGAGGGTCGGAATAAAGCGCGCGGTGCACCAAGCGGCGGTAGGCCTGATATCCCCCTTGAACGACGTCGGCACGCCAGCCGATTTG
>JALZWD010000103.1 GCA_023300365.1 Flavimaricola sp.
TGTTCAAGATCATGCCGGTTGGTCGCGCCATCTTGGCCTCTATTATCGGCGCGTATTTGTTTTTGCCGCCCGTTCCTGCCGGGTTTGATCCGCCGTTGTTCCCCGCACTCACCAAGGACTCGATCCCAAATATGGTGATCGTGGTTTTGTGTCTGGTCTTTGCCAAGGGCAAGATTGAATGGTTGCCGCAAAACGGAATCGCGCGCGCGCTTGTTTTGATCTTTATTTTCTCGCCGGTTTTGACGGTGATGGCCAACGGTGATCCGGTGTTTTACGGCCGTGTAGGCCTTCCTGGATTGCGCACCACCGAGGCGATTGCCTTGTGCATCCAACAGGCATTGTTTCTGGCGCCGTTCCTTTTGGCACGCCACTATTTATCGACCGACAAAGATCAGCGCGACCTTCTGCTGGCGTTGGTGATTGGTGGGCTGGTCTATAGTATTCCCGCGCTGCTCGAAGTGCGGCTAAGTCCGCAGCTTAACCAATGGGTTTACGGCTTTTACCAACACTCTTTTGCGCAAACGATCCGCTTTGGGGGCTATCGTCCGCTGGTGTTTTTGTACCACGGCATTTGGCTTGCGTTCTTCTTGATGACAGCAACCATTGCCGCGATCTGCCTGTTTCGCGCCACGCCAACCAAGAAAATGTGGAAATACGCCGCCGCGGCGGTCTATCTGGGGCTGGTTTTGTTCTTGTGCAAATCCGCCGGTGCCTTGGTGTTTGCGGTCATCTTGGTGCCAATTATCATGCTAACAACTCAGCATATCCAACTCAGCGTGGCGGCGGTTGTCGCGGTTTTGGCCGTGTCATATCCATTGTTCAAACAAGCCGACCTTGTCCCAACCGAACCCCTGCTCGAGCGGATTGAGGAAGTGAGCCTCGATCGCGCCAATTCGTTGCGGTTCCGATTTGATAACGAAATCGTCTTGCTTGACCGCGCCTATCAACGCCCGGCCTTTGGTTGGGGCACATGGGGCCGTAATCATATCCTTGATGGCTGGACAGGTATTATTTTGACGGTGACGGATGGTCGTTGGATCATCGTGATCGGGATGTTTGGCTGGCTTGGCTATATTGCCGAATTTGGCTTGTTGGCGGTGCCGATCTTGTTGATGTGGTGGAAAGGGCCGCACCCCAAAGACAAGGGTATTTCGCCCTATGTCGGTGCGATTGGTCTGATGTTGGCGATCAACATCTTTGATTTGATCCCCAATGCAACCATCACACCGATGACATGGCTCTTTGCCGGGGCGATGCTGGGGTATGCGGAACGATACGTGCCGACCCGACGATTTTATACCGACCCCGCCTTTAACCCGGTCTTGCAATGACTATTGCCAAACGGCCGCGTGTTCTGGTCATCGCCGAGGCCGCCAACCCAGAGTGGGTAAGTGTGCCCTTGATCGGTTGGTCGCTGGCGCGCGCCTTGGCCGAGGTGGCCGATGTGCACCTTGTCACACAAATCCGCAATCGTGACGCGATCTTGCGGGCGGGTCTGGTCGAGGGCGAGGATTTCACCGCCATCGACAGCGAGGCCCTCGCCAAGCCGCTTTGGGCGATTGGTGATGTGCTGAAGATGGGCGAAGGCAAAGGCTGGACCGCGCTTCAGGCGGTTTCGGCGATTTCCTATCCCTATTTCGAGCGGCTTATCTGGAAGAAATTTGGCGATGATTTGCGCGCCGGCGCGTATGACCTTGTCCACCGCGTCACCCCGCTTAGCCCAACACAAGTCAGCCCCTTGGCCAAGAAATGTGCCAAAATCGGTGTTCCGTTTGTTGTTGGGCCGCTGAACGGCGGTGTGCCGTGGCCGCGTGAATTTGACGCCGCGCGGCGTCAGGAAAAGGAATGGCTGTCGTATCTGCGTGGTGCCTACAAGGCGATGCCGGGACGTGGCGCGATGCTCAAGACCGCAAACGCCATCATCGCAGGGTCGCATTATACGGCCAGTGAAATACCACAGAGCCACCGTGACAAGGTGGTCTGGCTGCCCGAAAACGCCATTGATCCCACAAAATTCGCCAAGCCCAATACCGCCGCCCCCGGCCCGTTGCGCGCCTGTTTTATCGGACGTTTGGTGCCCTACAAGGGCCCCGATATGTTGATCGAGGCCGCCGCGCCGTTGCTCAGAGATGGGCGCATGACGCTTGATGTGATCGGCGACGGCCCGGTGATGCCGCAGTTGCAGGAGATGTCCAAGGATTTGGACGGCGTCACATTACACGGCTGGCTTGAGCATTCTCAGGTGCAGGATGTGGCAAGCGCCTGTTCGGTTCTGTCCTTTCCATCGGTGCGCGAATTTGGCGGCGGCGTGGTCCTTGAGGCGATGGCGCTGGGCTTGGCGCCCTTGATCGTCGATTATGCAGGCCCTGCAGAATTGCTGACATCCGACACCGGATTTACCGTGCCTTTGGGCGATCGGGCCCAAATCATTGCCGGGTTCCGCGCCGAGCTTGAACGGCTTGCCGCGGCACCCGATTTGGTGCGGACAACGGGCAAAACCGCCCGCGCGCGCGTTGACCAAGATTTCACATGGTCCGCCAAGGCGGAGCAGGTGGCGCAGGTATATGAGTGGGTTCTTGGCCGTACGGAGCAAAAGCCCTACTTTGCCATAGGTGCGCAAGCCGAGGCTTAGGAGAAACGCGATGCTAAGATATTTGGTTGGTCTATGTGCTGGGGCCGCGGTGCTGCTCAGTTTGGCCAGTGCCGCCTCGGCGCAATCGCGTCGCGAGGTGAATGCTTTTGTATTTGGCAACAGCCTGATCCATCACCTGACCGACACGTCCGAGACAACCGTGCCCTATTGGCTTGATCAAATGGCCGATGCTGGCGGGCATGGCTTTGCCGTTGATGGTCGGTGGGGGTTCATGCCGGAATTCTCTCGCGATCTGCCGCCCGAGCCGAACTGGACGTTTGACGGCGTTGATCGCGTCTGGACCAACCCGCGCTTTGCGTTTCGCCGCGTCCCCTTTGATACGGTGATCTTGGCACCCGCAAATTTCATTCAATACCAATCCCCAGACAGCGCCTATGAGGGCAACAATCCCAACGGCGATACGCCCCTTGGGGCCACAGGCCGCGTGATCGATTGGACCGCCAGTCAGGCGCGGGGGGCGCGCTTTTTTGTCTACGAAGGCTGGGCCGAGATGGCCTCTGTTGTGGCCTATCCGCCCAATGCCGCGGGCTTGGCCGACTATTGGGAGGCCAACACCGGCGCATATCATCAATGGTATGTCGATTACGTCGCGGCCCTGCAATTTGAGCGGCCAAACTTGGATATCACCCTTATCCCGGTGGCCAGCATTCTGGCCGATGTGATGCAAAATACGGCGCTGTCGGATTTGGCCGCAACAGACCTTTTCTCTGATGACGCGCCGCATGGCACCGCCAATACCTATTTTCTGGCGGCGATGATCACCTATTCGTCCCTCTATGCGGGCCCTGCGCCAAGGCTCGACGAGATCCCAGAGACGATCCACCCGCTGATTGCCGACAATTATGACGCGCTGTCCAACCGGATTTGGCAATCGTTTAGTGGCGCGATCATCCCGGATGGGGCGGTGGCCGAGATCCCCGAGACGGGTCTTGTCGATCCCTCGCTTGCGATGGGCCTGAACGGCATTGCTGATTGGTCGACGCAGCAACCCTTTATCAACGTGATGAAAACCGCGCGTCCGTGGATTGGGCATTTGCCCGGCCAATGGGGCGGGTGGGACGTTAATCGTTTGCGCGATGAGGGCTATCTTGATGCCAACGGCTGGCCGCTTGGCGTGCCCGACGGGGTCGAGGCCATCGAGGCCTTTGTCCTGACCAATCAGGCACCCGGCGGCACCTCAATTGCCGGGCGCTATGTCGTGACATGGGACGGGCAGGGCGACATTCAAATCACCGGGGCCGCATTGGACGTGGACCGCGAAGGCGACGTAATCACCTTTGGGTTCCGCCCTGGAGAAGAGCTTGTCGCCGTGCGCATTGAGGACGTGGATCCCGAAGATCCCATTCGCAATATTGCCATCGTGCGCGAAGATCTGGTGCCATTTCATCAGGCCGGAGCGATTTTCAACCCCGATTGGATCAAACGGATCGAAAACCTGCGCATGGTGCGGTTTATGGATTGGATGATGACAAACGGCAGCCCCCAGACAACATGGGCCGACCGTCCGCAACCCCAAGATTTTTCCTATGTCTGGCGCGGCTCACCGGTTGAGGTGATGGTCGAATTGTCCAACCAAATCGGCGCTGACCCGTGGTTTACCCTGCCGCATATGGCCGATGATGCTTATGTCCGCGCCTTTGCCACAACGGTTTTAAATACGCTGGATTCCGATCTGGTGGTGCATGCGGAATGGTCAAACGAGGTGTGGAATTTCATCTTTCCACAAGCGGTTTGGGCCCGCGAGCAAGCGGTTGAGCTGTGGGGCGAGGATGTGCCGGATGGCTGGATGCAATACGCGGGTCTGCGTGCGGCACAGGTCGCGGATATTTGGTCGGAGGTTTACGCAGGCCACGAGGATCAATTGCTTCGGATGGTGGCCACGCATAGCGGCTGGTTTGGTCTCGAAGAGGCCTTGCTTGAGGCCGAACTGGTGGTGCGCGACGGCTTTGCCCGCCCCGCAGACAGCTTTGATGGCTATGCGATCACCGGATATTTCGGCTTTGAGATCGGCGATGACGAAATGACCGAACAATTACGCGCATGGGTCGATGCAGGCACCGCCGATGCCGAGGTGACACAGATGTTGCGCGAAGGGTCATTCAAAGAACTGACCGATGATGTGTTTCCCTATCAGGCCAGCGTTGCCGAACGGTATGGCTATGAGCTGCATATGTACGAGGGCGGCACGCATGTCGCTGGGCATGGTTTGCAAAGCCAAGACGATGTGCTGACCGCGTTTTACAATACCTACAACTATTCCCCCCATATGGCGGGGCTTTATGCCGATCTTCTTGCCGCGTGGTCCGAGAACGCCCAAGGGCCGTTTAACGCTTTTGTTGATGTTTCGGCCCCAAGCCAATTTGGGTCATGGGGGGCGCTGCGCCACTTGGATGATGTTAACCCGCGCTGGTCAACAATGCAGGCCTATAACGCGCTGCCCTTCGGCTCGGATCGTGCACCCGAGGCGTTTTTGAATGGCGTGACGCGTAACGGCACCGACAGTGGCGACACCCTGCAGGGCACGCCTCAGGGAGATATTTTGATTGGCCGCGATGGCGATGATACGATCCTGCCGGGGCTTGGCACCAACAGGATGCATGGCGGCGATGGTCGCGATACCGTCCGCGTGCCCGGTGTGGCCGCCGATTATCAGCAAGGCTGGCTAGGCGACGATACGTTGATCCTGATCTCTGAGGAAAGTGTGCACTATATCACCGCCGTCGAGGTTCTCGAATTCGACGGTGCGGCTGGCGATACTCAGTCGTTGGAATTACCCGAAGAGTAACCCGCGCCGCGCAATAGCGTCTCGGCCCCGCGGCTGGCGCCATATCCCTTTACGATGGTCTCGCGCCCGGCGGCGGCGATTTTGGTCGCACGCGCAGGATCGGCCGCAATTGCCGTGATCGCTTGGGCCAGGGCTTGTGGGTCTTGCGGCGGCACCAAAATACCGTCAACGCCGTCTGAAATAAGCTCAGGCACACCACCCGCAGCGGTGCCGATGGTGGGCAGACCACACGACATTGCCTCCATATAGACCACGCCCAAAGGCTCGGCCCAGCTGGCAAGCACAAACATATGCGCCGCGAGCAGCTTGTCGCGCACCGCATCGGCATCAATCGCGCCAAGCAGACGGACGTTATTCTCCAGCCCAAGCTCTGCAATGCGTGCCTCAAGCACTTGGCGGTAACCATGGCCGCCATCATCATCTTCGCCCGCGATCTCAAGCTGTATGTCTTGGCCCGCATCAAGCATCTGTCGCACGGCGGCCATATGGTCTTGGTGGCCTTTGACCAAATTCAAACGCCCGCAGGAAAATATCCTCAGGGTCTCGGTCGGGGAGGGCGGAGCATACGCCACCTTACGCGACAAACGTTCGGTATCGACGCCCATCGGCTGAAGGAAGATCGTCTCGGGCATATCTTCGGGCATTTCGGCGCGCATTTCTGCGATCAGTTTTTCGGTGATGATCGTGGCAAACTTGGCATCCCGCCATTTTACACGCTGGCCGGGACCGTAATCCTCAAGCGGGCCATGCAGCGTGATCGAATAGCTTGGCCCCCCCATGTGATGCGCCAATTTTGCAACCAAAGCGGCTCGCCCACACGAATGCACATGCACATGTTCGATCCCCTGACGGCGACACGACCGGATCAATGCCCGCGCGGCGGGGGCCGACAAAATGCAATCCTTGAGGAAATCGCGCCCACCCTCGGCCAAAAGCTCGCGCCACGGCATGCGCGGCAATGCCGCCAATAAATCCAATGGGTTTGGCGTGCCAAGATACTCTGTGCGCGCCATCGCCTCGTCTGACCACGCATGCGCAATAAGGCCCTGCGCGGGCTTGCGCGTGCTAAACAGTGCGACATCAACTCCACGTTTCTCAAGCTCTTGTATCTCGCGCCAGAAAAAGATGTGGGTTTGGCCGGGGAATTGCGGCACGAAGTAACCAAGTTTTGTCACGAAAATGCTGTCCTATGCTGGCTATATATGTTGGCTAACTACAACCATCCGGAATCGCAAGGAAACGCTATCAAAATGCTGAGTATCATTATTCCAGCAAACAATGAGGAAGCGTTGATTGGGCCCTGCCTTGAGGCGGTTCTTGCATCTGATGGCGTTGATGTGCCGGTCGAGGTGATCGTGGCGGCCAACGGATGCAGTGACCGCACCGTGGAAATAAGCCGTGGATTTGCAGACAAAGTTGCGGCCAAGGGCTGGGAGCTTGAGGTTCTCGATCTTGCCAGTGGCGGCAAATTGGGTGCACTTAACGCTGCTGATGCGGCGGCCAATGGCGAAATGCGGGCCTATTTGGATGCAGACGTGACAGTTTCCCCCGCCCTCATCGCGGGGATTGCGCGCGCGTTGTCCGAGACCGAGGCCACCTATGCCAGCGGACAGGTGCGCATAACCGGACAGGGCTGGTTCAGCCGTCTTTATGCCCGCCTGTGGTCGCGCATTCCGTTTATGACAACCGGCGTTCCGGGCTGTGGGTTGTTTGCGGTGAATGCCGCCGGGCGCGAAAAATGGGCCGACTGGCCGGATATCATCTCGGATGACACATTTGTTCGATTAAATTTTCCACCAGAGCGACGGAAACTTGTTGCTGCTTCGTATAATTGGCCCATAGCTGAGGGTTTTGCCGCGTTGGTCAAGGTCCGTCGGCGGCAAGATTTTGGTGTGGTGGAAGTGCAAGAAAATTATCCTCATATCGTGTCCAACGACGGCACGCCGGGTTTAGGGGCCAAAGGCTATTTGGCACTGGCGGCGCGCGATCCGCTTGGCTTTGCGGCCTATGCGGCTGTTGCCCTAACGGTTAAAATCAAAGGCCCAGACAGCACATGGAGCCGAAGCCGATGACAGCGCAGGTCGATCATTCCGGCGGACGCACCCTTATCCAACGTGCGATGCGCTCTTCTGCCATTACCGTGATGGGGTTTGCCGGATCGCAGATCATCCGACTTGCCTCCAACCTCCTCCTTACCCGGCTGTTGTTCCCCGAGGCCTTTGGCGTCATGGCGATGGTGTCGGTGTTTTTGATGGGTCTTGCGATGTTTTCAGACGTCGGTGTGGGGCCGGCGATCATGCAATCCAAACGCGGCGATGATGATGATTTCCTCAACACCGCGTGGACGATCCAGATTATTCGCGGGTTTCTGCTCTATTCGGTGGCGGTGATATTATGTTGGCCGGTGTCGCAATTCTATGGCGAACCTGCGTTGCTCTATTTCCTACCAGTAGCCGCACTAACCCTTATTATTCAGGGGTTTAACCCAACTCGATTAGAAAGCGCAAATCGCCATCTTTTGGCGGGCCGGGTGACGGTGATTGATATCGCGACACAGCTGGTGGGGATCATCACCGCCGTTGTTTTGGCATGGATATTCCAATCGGTCTGGGCGTTGGTAATCTCGGGGCTGTTGTCGATGTTGGCACAGCTCTACTTCCTCAATCGCTTCCTTCCTGGCCCCTCAAACAAGCTGCGCTGGGAAAAGCCAGCGGCGCAAGAGCTGATCAATTTTGGCAAATGGGTGTTCTTGTCAACGATCTGTGGCTTTGCCATTTCGCAGGCCGACAAAATCATCATTGGCCGCTTTCTCACCACCTATGATTTCGGCATCTACAACATCGGCTTTTTCCTTGCCTCTTTCCCAATGATGCTCGGCGGCGTGGTCACGCACCGTGTGGTGATCCCGATTTACCGCGAAAGCCCCCCAAACGAGAGCCGCGCCAACTTTTTGCACCTGCGCAAAATGCGCACCTTTGCTACCGCCACCTTGATGTTTTTGGCGGCGATTTTGGTCGTGTCGGGCGTTTGGTTGGTTGAGTTAATGTATGATGACCGCTACTTGCCCGCGGGCGGCGTGGTGGTGTTGATTGCCTTGATGCAAATCCCCGCAATCATCGCAATCACCTATGACCAAGCGGCCTTGGCCGCGGGCGATTCCCGAAGCTTTTTCGTCCTCGCCGCGACCCGCGCCGTCTTTGTGATTGCGGGCCTGATCATTGGCTTGGGAATGTTTGGTCTTCCCGGCGCTTTGATCGGTCAGGGCATCGCATTGGTTGCGGCCTATCCGGTGGTTGTTTGGCTGGCCTCAAAACAGGGGGCGTGGGATCCGGTGCATGATTTGGGCTTTGCGGTTCTTGGCATCGGTCTTGGCCTTCTTGCGTTCTGGTTGCACAGTGACGCTTTGGCCGCATTGTCACAGTTTTCCGCCGCATAAACGTCGCCCAACGCCCAATTTCCAACGTATTTTTGCATGATAGTCGATAAAGGGTAATATCGGCACTTTAGGCAGAATCGTTTATGTCAGGGCAACAATCATCATTGCTACCGCGCGATACGGATATCGCGATCGTGGGCATGGCTGCGCATTTGCCAGGCGCGGCCTCGATTGATGCCTATTGGACCAATCTGCGCAATGGCACCTGCTCAATCGCCGCCCTATCCTCGGCCGATTTGCGCGCCGCAGGCGAGGCCCCGCATATGATGGGCCGCCCCGACTATGTGCCCTTTGCCGCCAAGCTTGATAACTTTGATCACTTCGACGCCGAATTCTTTGGGTTTTCCCCCAAAGAGGCCGCGATCATGGACCCCCAACACCGCCAATTCCTCGAGACCGCTTGGGAGGCCATGGAAAACGCCGCCCATGTACCCGAGAATTTCGATGGGCCCATCGGTGTTTTCGCAGGCTGCGGCATGGGCAGCTATTTCTATTTCAACCTCATGTCCAACCCCGATCTGGTTGACCAAACCGGAACGTTTTTGTTGCGCCACACCGGCAACGACAAAGATTTTCTCTCCACCCGCCTAAGCCATATTTTTGACCTCACCGGCCCGTCTCTCAATATCCAAACCGCGTGCTCGACATCGCTTGTCGCCACCCATCAGGGCTGTCAGGCTTTGCTCAATGGCGAATGCGACATGGCGCTTGCAGGCGGCGTGACAATCGAATTGCCGCATGCACGCGGCTATGTTTTCAAAGAGGGTGAAATCCTTTCGCCTGACGGGCAATGCCACGCCTTTGATCACCGCGCCGAGGGCACTGTTTTTGGCTCGGGCGTCGGGGTTATTGCCTTGCGGCGTCTGTCGGATGCGATGGCCGACGGAGATCACATTTGGGCGGTGATAAAAGGCTCAGCCGTCAACAACGATGGATCGGCCAAGGCCGGATATTTGGCCCCTTCGGTAGAAGGACAGGCCGCCGCAATTGCCGAGGCCCAAGCCATCGCAGGCGTCTCTGCCGAGACCGTTGATTATATCGAATGCCACGGCACCGGCACCTATCTTGGCGATCCCATCGAGGTCGCAGCCCTCACTGAGGCATTTCGCAAGACCACCGACGCCACAGATTTTTGCCGCATCGGGTCGGTCAAAACCAACATCGGCCACCTTGATACCGCAGCTGGTATCGCGGGCCTGATCAAAGCATCGTTGTCGGTGCACCACCGTGAAATCCCGCCCTCTTTGGGGTTTGAAAAACCAAACCCAGCGATTGCTTTCGACGGCTCGCCCTTTTCGGTCAACGATACCCTTACCGCGTGGCCCGCGCGGGACCATCCGCCGCGTGCGGGCGTCAATTCGCTTGGCGTGGGCGGTACCAATGCCCATGTGGTCATTGAGGCCGCGCCTGAGCGTTTGGCCTCTGATGCCAGCGATTGGCCGTTTCAGGTGTTTGCCGTTTCTGGCCGCTCCAAAGCGGCGCTTGATCAAAACACGCAAAACCTGACCGACTGGTTGGCCGACAACACCGATCAACCCTTGGCCGATATCGCATGGACCCTAAAAGAGGGCCGCCGCGCCTTTGAACGCCGCCGTGTTGTTGTGGCCCAAAGCCATGCAGAGGCCGCACAATTGCTAACGCAAAACGACCCCCGCCGCGTGTTTACCCACACGGTTGTTGATGACGCCCCCAAGCCGGTATTCATGTTCCCCGGCGGCGGTGCCCAATACGCTGGCATGGCGCGGGATTTATACGAAACCGAACCCGTTTTTGCCGAATGGATGGACGCAGGCCTCGATATTCTTCAGCCCAAGTTGGACTATGACATCCGCGCGCTTTGGTTGGCCCAAGAGGACGCCAAAGCCGCCGCAGATGAGCGGCTCAAGACCCCATCGGTGCAATTGCCGCTGATCATGATCACCGAATATGCGCTCGCGCAGCTTTGGATGGCATGGGGGGTGGAGCCTGACGCATTGATTGGCCATTCGATGGGCGAAAACACCGCCGCATGCCTTGCGGGTGTGATGTCGTTTGAGGATTGCATCGGCCTCGTGCATTTGCGCGGCACATTGTTTGATACGGTGCCCAAGGGCGGCATGTTGTCCGTCGCACTTTCCGCTGATGCTTTGCGTCCCTATTTGGGCCAAGACCTTGATCTTGCTGGAATTAACGCGCCAACACTCAGTGTCGCCACTGGCCCAAAGGCCGCGTTGGACGCGCTCGAAGCCACGCTCAAGGCCGCCGATATCGACTGCCAACCGATCGCCATCAACATCGCAGCCCACAGCCGAATGCTTGCGCCGATTTTGGGCGCCTTTGGCGATTATTTGCATTCCATCCCTCTACATCCGCCGCAGTTGCCGATTATTTCAAACAAAACCGGCGCGGTATTGACGGACGAACAGGCGACCGACCCCGACTACTGGGTCGCGCATCTGCGCAGCACCGTTGATTTTGTCGGCGGGCTCAATACGCTCTGCGCCGATCCTGCGCGAATTTATATCGAGGTTGGTCCGGGCAAGGCGCTGTCCTCGCTTGCCGGACAACACGGGAAAATCACCCCAAATCAGGTAATATCGTCGCTGCGCCACCCTGATGATGATATCGCGGATGATAAATATTTCATGGCCATGCTTGGCCGTGTTTGGGCGATGGGCGGCCATTTTGATTGGGAACAAATCTGGGGCGAGGCCAATCGCAATCGCCTCGTGATGCCCAGCTATGCCTTCCAACGCAGCCCCTATTTCATCCAAGCACAAACCCCCAAGGCCGAGACCGCCGAGCAATGGTTGATGCGCACCGCCGATCCTGACGATTGGTCTTACAGACCCCGCTGGAAGCCAAGCTATGCCGATTGCGATGTGGATGTGATGGGCGATTTGGCCGATCTGCCGCCGCAGACATGGCTGATTTTTGAGGACGACACAGGGCTTTGTGCCGAGATTTCCCGCAAACTAAGCGATGCGGGGCATTCGGTCACAACTGTGCGCCAAGGCGATGCTTTTGCCCGCATCGACGAAACCTCGTGCCTGTTGGCCCCCGAACGGGGGCGCGACGGATATGATGCCTTGGTGGCCGATTTGGCCGCGCGGGGCACGTTGCCGACGCGGGTGGTGCATGGATGGCTGGTGACGGGCGACGAAGACCATCGCCCGGGCTCAAGCTTTTTCCACCGCACCCAAGAGCACGGGTTTTGGTCGTTGCTTTATCTGATGCAGGCGCTGGGCGATGAGGGCGCGGACGGCGATCTGCATCTCACTGTTCTGACATCTGACGCCATGCAAACCGCGAACGAAGATCTGCGCTACCCTGACAAAGCCACCGTCATGGGCCCCGCCCGCGTGATCCCGCGCGAATTCCCCGGCGTGACCTGCGCGGTGCTCGATTTGCCAATGCCATTGACCAAAAAGCGCAAGTTAGACCCCGCCTTGGGGCACCGCGTCCTCGAAGACGTGTTGGCCGATCCGGGCAATACCGTCGCCGCCCTGCGCGGCGAGCGGCGCCTTGAGCTTGGCTTTCGTCACGCGCGCTTGTCGTCCAAACCTCTGACAATGGCGAAAGACGGCGTTGTGCTGATCACGGGCGGCTATGGCGGCATTGGATTGACCGTGGCCGAGGCGTTGATCCGCGAACACGGTGCCAATATTGCCCTGATATCGCGCGGTGCCTTGCCGCCGCGTGCCGATTGGAAATACGAACTTGGCCGCCTTGCCCCCTCCGACCGTATGGCCCGACGTATTGTTGCGGTTCAACAGTTGGAAAAGGCCGGCGGACGGGTTTTGACGCTTGCCGCAGATGTCAGCAACCTTGAGGAAATGCGCGAAGCCAAAGCCCGCATCGAGGCCGAGCTTGGCCCCATCACAGGCGTTGTGCATGCCGCTGGTGTGATCGATGACGCGCCGATGTTGTCCAAGCAATTCATGGCAATCGAAGACGTCTTTACCCCCAAAATTCACGGCACAATGGTGCTCGATACTTTGTTCCCAGACGGCAGCATCGATTGGATGGCGCTGTTTTCCTCAACCTCCACCGTCACCGCACCCGGCGGACAGGTCGACTATGTCGCCGCCAATGAATACCTAAACGCTTTTGCCAAATCCCGCGCGGGGGGCGAAACTCACGTCACCGCGATCAATTGGGGCCTTTGGTCAGGTGTCGGCATGGCCGCGGACGCAATGCAGGCCCGTACCGTTTCACCCGATGCGCCCGTGGCGCCCCTTAATATGCCGATGCTAGACGAGGCCACCTTCGACGCCGACCGCTACCTAG
>JALZWD010000104.1 GCA_023300365.1 Flavimaricola sp.
TGATGCGCGCCAAGGCGATCTGCGTCTTCCCCGGTGGCTTTGGCACATTGGATGAAACCTTCGAGGCCCTCACCCTGATCCAAACCGGCCGCATGGAAGAGGTGCCCTTCTTGCTCTTTGGTCGCAAATTCTGGGAAAGCATCATCAACTGGGACGCCCTCTCCGAAGCGGGCACAATTTCAGCCGATGATCTCAAACTGTTCCGCTTCGTCGAAACCGCCCAAGAGGCCATGGATGCCATCGACAACTGGTCATCCAAAGGCCTGCGTGACAAACTTCCCGGCCGCGAATAAAGACCCGTCTTTCTTCCGGTCTCATCTTGCCAAAAATACTCAAAAAACGCCCGCCACGCACACCGCCCCCAGGATTTAATCCCATACGGGACGGTGGGCGGGGCGAGGTGACGCATGTCACCAGCGGCGTCCCGCCGGCCCCGCTAGTCGTCGCGCGGCACCTCAAGGTGCTGCATCGGCGCCTCGTCGGGGTGGCTGATCCGGCGCATCGCCGCCTTGGCCAAAAACGCGCCCGCCTGCCCCACATCCTCCGACACTGCCATAATCGCAGGGCGAAACAGTTGTAAAAACGGCAGGGCCTCCTTGGCGGCAAGGTCAAAATCCTCGCCGATCTTGTGCCCCCGCTCCTCAATCGCCGCCACCGTGGCAATCGCCGACATCATCGACCCACAGATCACCCCATCAATACCCGGATCGGCGGCAAGGGTGCGCTTCACGCTCGCGGTGATCTCGGCATTGGCACTGTCGCTGGTGATCTCGCCACTAAACCGCAGCTTAAGCCCCGCCTCTTGCGCCGCCCGTTGTGCCCCGCTCACCATATGCTGCGAATAGCTCTGCGTCATCGGCGGCGCCAGCATCAAGATATTGCGCCGCCCCTTCGCGGCCAATCGGCTGGCGGCAATATAGGCAAAAGCATCGTTGTCATAATCGGCCCACGCGGTCTGGCCATCAAAACTGCTGCGCCCATGGGTGACAAACGGAAATCGCTTCTCCAACAAATAGGCAATGCGCGGGTCATCAGGCGTGGTTTGGTTGAAAATAACCGCATCCGCCGATCCGGTCTCCACCACATACCGCACCCGCGCCATCACATCCTCGCCGCCAAAAAACGGCGACACATTCAAATGAAACGGCGTCCCCCTAAGCTCTTGGGCCACCGCCGAGATAAGCTTGGCATTGTGGTTCAACACCTCGCTCTCCGCACTCAAGATAAGGCTGATCACATTGGTCCGCCCGGTGCGCAAACGCAAGCCCGCACGGTTGGGCACATAGCCCAGATCATTGGCAATCCCGCGCACCAATTCCTTGGTCTTCGCTTTGATGTCGGGCGCATCATTCAACGCCCGCGACACCGTCGGCACCGCAAGGCCGCTGATCCGCGCAATTGTCTTCAGCGTCGGCTTTTCGCCCGGCAAAAGAGGCGAATCGATTTTGGCTTGCGCATCGCTTCCACCCATCCTCGCCTCCTTTCGTTTTCTCAACCTGCGGCCCGCAATCACAATGATTTGCCGCCCTACCTAACAGTTTTTCCGTTTGTTTCAACGACAGAGGCTAACGCCTAATTTTATGTCTTGCCAGACAAATCTAAAACGATATAGATTTTTCTATAACGATTTAGAACCAGGGAGGAAAGAATCGTGAAGCTATCCACAAAACTTCTCGCCGCGACCGCAATGGTCAGCGCAGGCGCCGCATCCGCCGTCGAACTCGAGATCACCCATTGGTGGACATCCGGTGGCGAAGCCGCCGCCGTTACCAAATTCGCAGAAGCCCTCGAAGCCAACACCGAGCACACGTGGGTCGACGCCGCGATTGCCGGCGGTGGCGGCACCAACATGATCCCCGCCGTTGTCTCGCGCCTGCTTGGCGGCGACCCAATGGGCGCCACACAGTTCAACCACGGTCGCCAAACCGAAGAGTTGATCCAAGAGGGCCTGTTCCTCGACCTGACCGAGCTTGCAACACAAGAGGGCTGGCATGATTTCGTGTTCCCATCATCCTTGCTCGATGCCTGCACATATGAAGGTGCGCTCTACTGCGTGCCCGTAAACATTCACTCATGGCAGTGGATGTGGCTCTCCAACGACGCGTTTGAAACCGCTGGCATCGACATCCCGTCCAACTGGGCCGAATACATCGCCGCCGCTCCGGCTCTGCGCCAAGCAGGCATCCCGCCGCTCGCCGTTGGTGCACAGTCTTGGCAGTCAAACGGCCTGATCACCGAAGTTTTGGCCGTGGCCATTGCCGGTACAGACGCATGGGCGCAGGTCAACGTTGACAAAGACGCCTCCGTCGCCGCTGGTCCAATCTACGCCGAGGTGTTCGACGCCGCCGTCACAGCGCGCGAATTGTCCCAAGACATCACCGTCACCGATTGGAACCTCGCCACTGCCGCTGTGATCACCGGTCAGGCCGCCGCTCAGATCATGGGCGACTGGGCTCAGGGTGAATTTGCGGTAGCAGAACAGGTCGCTGGCGAAGACTACACCTGTCTTCCGGGCTTGGGCGAAACCGAAGTTCTGTCGCTTGGTGGCGACGCCTTCTACTTCCCGCTCAACGATGATCCCGAAATCACAGCCGCTCAGCTCGAGTTGGCCTCGTTGATGATTTCGCCTCCCGTCCAGGTGTCGTTCAACCTTGCCAAAGGCTCCTTGCCTGTGCGCGGCGACGTTGATCTCTCGGCGGCCAACGACTGCATGCAAAAGGGTCTCGAAATCCTTGCTGCGGGCTCTGTGCTACCGGGCGCCAACATCGCGCTGTCGCGTGACACCATCGGCCAGATCGAAGACCTGATGGGTCAGTTCTGGAACAGCGACATGTCCGCCGCCGATGCGCAAGCGTCCTATGCGAACATCATCGCAACCGCCGACTAAATCCGGCCCCGCGGGTCGGCGCACACAACCGCGCCGACCCGCACCCTAATCCGCCCCCCCATAACCCCGAGGTTTCCTATGTCCGCGGCCCAACGCCCGAACGCGCTGTTGCGCAATCTCACCGCCAAAATCGCATCGATCCCCATGGTGTTCACCGCTTTGGTCATCTTTGTGGGCTGTTCGCTCTGGACGGTCGCTTATTCATTCACCGGCTCGCGCCTCTTGCCGCGCTGGCGCTGGGTGGGATTGGATCAATACGACCGCCTTTGGGATACAGACCGCTGGATCATCTCGATCAAAAACCTCGCCCTATACGGCGGCTGCATGATGGCCTTCTCGCTGATCCTCGGCTTCCTGCTCGCGGCCCTCTTGGATCAACGCATCCGCTTTGAAAACATGTTCCGCACCATCTTCCTCTACCCCTACGCCCTCAGCTTTGTGGTCACAGGCCTCACTTGGCAATGGATGCTCAACCCCGACTTTGGCGTCCAAAAGGTCGTGCGCGATTGGGGCTGGGAAAGCTTTTCTTTCGCCCCACTCCAAAGCAACGAATGGGCGATCTACGGCGTGTTGCTTGCGGGTCTGTGGCAGGGCACCGGCCTTGTCATGGTCATCATGCTCGCCGGATTGCGCGGAATTGACGAAGACGTCTGGAAGGCCAGCCGCGTCGACGGCATCCCCACGTGGAAAACCTATTTCTTTATCGTCATCCCGATGATGCGCCCGATCTTTGTCACCGCCATCGTGCTCGTGGCCACAGGCATCATCAAAGTATT
>JALZWD010000105.1 GCA_023300365.1 Flavimaricola sp.
GTTTGGCCGCTGTGCCCGCTGTTTCGTCTTGGGCGATGGTGGGCCTGTTGGTTCTAAGTGCGTTGGGCTCGGCTGCGGGCAATTTTGTGTTGGTAACCGTCAGTCGGACCCTGCCTGCGGGGATATTGGCGCCGTTGGTCTATAGCCAACTGATTTCGGCCACCATCTTGGGCTGGCTGGTGTTTGGCGATTGGCCGGATGCAGTGGCGCTGTCGGGGTTGGTGCTGATTTTGGCATCTGGCATGGCGTCGCTTATGTTTGCACAACGACGCGGGTGACCGGGCATGGGGGCGGGCTTGGGGGATGGTGCTGTGAGGGAGGATTGAACTCCCGACCTCTCCCTTACCAAGGGAGTGCTCTACCACTGAGCTACCACAGCATTGATCGGCGTTTTAGCGTGTATGCCCGGTGACGCAAGAGGAAAAGACCCTCGCGTTGGATAAGGGGTGAAATGGCTGGGATGGGCCAAACCGGCGGCGGGTTGCGCGCCGCGTGGATCGGCGCCTGCAAACGGGTAGACAAAAAAAATCGGGGCCCGCGAAGGGCCCCGATAAATATTCGACCGATGAGGTCAGATATTATGACTTGCGACGACGCAGTGCCGCAACGCCACCCAAACCAGCAAGAAGCAGGGGCAGGGACGCAGGGATCGGCACGGGTGCAACGGCGGCAGTCTGTGTCAAAACACGGACGTTGTCGACGTGGACCGCATTTGTGCTGAGGCTCAGCAGGTTCAATACAGAACCGTCAACGCTGAACGAGTCGGCGCTTTCTGTCCGGCGACCGAGGTGGTCGTCGTATGTGCCAGCCGACCCAAAGATTGCGTCAGATACGTTGAGCAATGTGGAACCGTCGCTGTTGGACAAGATCAGGCCAACAATGGTTTCGCCAAAGTCGATGACAACGTCTGTGATCGCGGCTGCGCCTGCTGGATCGTAGTGAACCAAGAAGCTGTTGTAGGTGCCTGCGCCGAGTGCAGAACCGCTGGCGAAATTGCTAACGCCGCTTGTTGCAGCACCGGGGGCCAAAGCCGCGGCGAGGAAATCAACTGTTACGGCGCCTGCGCCAACTGTTACGCCGAACTGCTCAGCATAAACCTGGACTTCGGCACTTTCGGTTGTGCCGCGTGACAAATCTGTGGTGCCATCGGCAACCAGAAAATCACCCGGGTTAATAGTTGAGGCTTGCGCAACTCCGGCTGACAACACAGTGGCAGCGGCCAAACTAAGAATGGATTTCACGTTTATTCTCCCTTTCTATTTCCGGTGTGAATTGAGGAAACCAACCACTTTAAAGAACCGTAAGGATTTGCAGACCATAATATTAACGCATCGCCCATTCAAATGATTTTCTGAGAATATGGCGATTTATGGCAGTATTATATCAAAAACCGCTGCATAATACCGCTCAGAGCGCGTGATTGTTGCCAAAATCGAAGCAATGGATGTTTTGTTTCTGTGAATCAGCCTGCTTTTGGACGGAGTTGGGGCCGAATTGTGCCGTCGTTTGCCCAATTGAGCCAAGTGAGTCGCCCGCAGCACGTGCCCAAGGTTCGGTGCCACAAAAAGGCGCGTTTCAACTGTGTTTGGTGTTTGATGTCACGCCTCCTAGACCTTTTTCATTGAGCGCAGTATCAAGCCCGCAATGAAAACATCGCGCGACAAACCGGATAAGCCCACTGGAAAACAAGAGCGCCTCAAGGCGGCCTTGAAGGCCAATATGGGACGGCGCAAGGCGCAGGCGCGCGCGCGTGCCGATGCCAAGCCGCAATCGCGTGAGAATGAGCAGAAAGAATAAACAGGTATGGACAGTATTATCGTGCGCGGGAATGGCCCGCTTAACGGGCAAATTCCTATCGCGGGGGCCAAAAACGCCTGTCTTGCGTTGATGCCGGCCACTTTGCTGAGTGAAGAGCCGCTGACGCTTACCAATGCGCCGCGTTTGTCTGATATCGCGACAATGAAGGTCCTGCTTGAGAGCCTTGGGTCCGAAGTTACTGTGATGAATGCGGGCAAAGTATTGGCCCTGTCATCGCATGGGGCGACAAATACCCACGCCGATTATGACATCGTGCGCAAGATGCGGGCCTCGAACCTTGTGTTGGGGCCCTTGCTGGCGCGTCATCACCGGGCCGAAGTGTCACTGCCCGGTGGGTGCGCAATTGGCGCGCGCCCGATGGATATCCATATTGATGCCCTTACGTTAATGGGCGCGCAAATTGAATTGCGCGATGGCTATTTACATGCGGTGGCAGAGGGCGGCCTAAAGGGCGCGGTTGTGCCATTGCGATTTGCATCCGTGGGCGCCACAGAAAATATTTTAATGGCCGCCACATTAGCCAAAGGCACCACCGTTATTGAAAATGCGGCACGCGAGCCCGAGATTGTCGATCTTGCCGATTGTTTGCGCCGAATGGGCGCGCAAATTGAGGGCGACGGAACAAGCCGAATTGAAATTCAAGGGGTCGATCGATTGGGCGGAGCGACACATCCTGTTGTGACTGACCGGATTGAGCTTGGCACATATATGTTAGCGCCGGTGTTTACGGGCGGCGAAGTGGAATGCCTTGGTGGGCGTATTTCGCTGGTTTCGGCGTTTTGTGAAAAGCTCGATGCGGCCGGGATTGATGTCTCAGAAACCAGTGCCGGACTTAAGGTGCGGTTGCGCGGCGACCGCCCCAAGGCGGTGGACGTGGTCACCGAACCATTCCCCGGTTTTCCAACCGATCTTCAGGCACAGATGATGGCAATGCTGTGTTTGGCCGAAGGGACCAGCGTCTTGGAAGAAAAGATTTTTGAAAACCGCTTTATGCATGCGCCTGAATTGCTGCGCATGGGGGCCAACATTGAGGTGCAGGGCGGCGTGGCCACTGTGCACGGCGTCGAAAAGATGAAGGGCGCCCCGGTGATGGCCACGGATTTGCGCGCCTCGGTATCGCTTATTCTTGCGGGCTTGGCGGCAGAGGGCGAGACGCAGGTGAACCGCGTTTATCACCTTGACCGGGGCTATGAGCATTTGGAAGACAAGCTGCGGGCCGTTGGGGCGAATATAGAACGGGTGCCGGGGCGATGACCGAAGACGCAAGATTTGAAGACGGCGTTGAGCGGCCCCTCCGACTGCGCGCGTTTGATGGCGAAGACCTTCAGGTGATTTCGGCACTGGTCCAAGATGCGGTGTTTCCGGGCGCAGAGATGCGCTGGTCACGAAGGGATCGGCGTTTTGCGATTTTGCTAAACCGGTTTCGCTGGGAGGACGTGCCCAAAGGCGGCGCGCGCCCGGTTGAACGCGTGCAATCGGTTTTGGCGATTGAAGAGGTGCAAAACGTGCAATCCCAAGGGGTGATGCCCGGCGATGATGTGGTGTTGTCGCTGTTGTCGCTTGGGTTTGAGCAAACAGGCGAGGGGCCAGAGGGACGGGTTGTGATGACCCTTGCGGGCGACGGTGCGATTGCCGTGCAGGTCGAAGCCCTCGAGGCGGTGTTGCGCGATGTCACGCGGCCCTATGTGGCGCCGTCAAAACAAATACCCTCGCATCCAGAATAAGCCGCAGCTTGGGGGCCAGCCCCCAAACCCCCGCC
>JALZWD010000106.1 GCA_023300365.1 Flavimaricola sp.
CATCGAGAACAGCCAAGGAACGTTCAACTTCGATTGTGAAGTCAACGTGGCCCGGTGTGTCGATGATATTCATGCGGTGCTTAGGAGAGTCCGGTGCAACACCGTCTTCTGTGCGTTCCCAGAATGTCGTCGTCGCAGCGGAAGTAATAGTAATACCCCGTTCCTGCTCCTGCTCCATCCAGTCCATTGTCGCAGCGCCATCATGCACTTCGCCAATGTTATGCTCTTTGCCTGTATAATACAGGATACGCTCGGAACATGTGGTCTTACCCGCGTCGATGTGCGCGATAATGCCAAAGTTACGATACAGTTCGAGGGGATAATCGCGTGCCATATCAGGTGCTTCCTCTTACCAGCGGTAGTGGCTGAATGCTTTGTTCGCATCGGCCATTTTATGTGTGTCTTCGCGCTTCTTCACGGCTGTGCCGCGGCCTTGAACCGCATCAATCAGCTCGCCTGCAAGGCGCTCTTCCATGGTGTTCTCGTTGCGCTTTTGGGCCGCAGCGATGAGCCAACGGATGGCCAATGCTTCACGGCGCTCAGGGCGCACTTCAACAGGCACCTGATACGTCGCACCACCCACACGGCGCGACCGCACCTCAAGGTTGGGTTTGATGTTGTCGAGGCTCTCGTGGAACACTTCGACGGGGCTTTTCTTAAGCTTGGCTTCAACGCGGTCAAAGGCGTTGTAAACAATCTTCTCAGCAACGGATTTCTTACCGTCGATCATCAGGTTGTTCATAAACTTGGTCAGAACCTTGTCGCCAAACTTGGCGTCTGGCAGGATCTCGCGTTTTTCAGCGGCGTGACGACGTGACATGTGTCGGTCTCTCTTCTCTTATTGCGGGGAAAGGCAAGGCGCGCTTGGTGGCGCCCACCCAACACTTACTTCGGACGCTTGGCACCGTATTTGGAACGGCGCTGCTTACGATCTTTAACACCTTGGGTATCCAAGACACCGCGCAGAATGTGGTAACGCACACCCGGAAGGTCTTTTACACGACCACCACGGATCAGAACCACCGAGTGCTCCTGAAGGTTGTGGCTCTCACCTGGGATATACGAGATCACCTCGAACTGGTTCGACAAACGCACCTTCGCAACCTTACGCATCGCCGAGTTCGGCTTCTTGGGCGTGGTTGTGTAAACGCGCGTACAAACGCCACGTTTCTGAGGGCACCCTTCCAGGTGCAAAGATTTCGATTTATTTACCTTGGGCTTCCGCGGCTTGCGGATCAGCTGTTGGATCGTTGGCATTGGGCTTGGTTCCCCGTTTCCTGCACTAGTGTTGCAATCCCGTTGGATCACTTGATTAAACTTCTTCCCACAGGCGCGTCCGCCAAGGGCCTTTGGTTGCCGTACCCGCAGCAGATGCCACACGCACAAAACGAAAAGACCGCTGCGCTCCCTCAACCTGAAGAACGAAGCGGTGGGGCTACAGAGGAACAAGGAAGCAGTATCCCGGTTCTTGACCACTCAAACTGTGTTGTTCCGGGGCGAAAACATCTCATGGTTCCCGTCCGGTTCGGGGCCGTATAGGGGGAGTCGGGTAAGGTGTCAACAATGTGCAAATGCCGCGACGCCCACCCTATGGGCCTAACGCTCGCGCACCGCGATAGGCGGCCGCCCTGCCCGCCCAAGCGCCCACTCGCGCAGCAATGTATAAAGCCCCGTCGCCACAACAATGCCCGCCCCGATCAACGTCCAAAAATCGGGGAATGTCCCAAACACCATCGCCCCCAAAATCATCGCCACCACAAGCGACGTATACCGAAACGGCGCCACAAACCCGATCTCGCCGACGCGCATCGCGCTTACCGAAAACACATAGCCAAAGATGATAAACACCATCGCACACCCAATATAGGCCCAGTTGCGCGCGCCCACTGCGTCCCATGGCTCAAACAAAGTGCCCACCGCAGACAACAGCAACACAAAAACCGCCGCTATCAACGACACCATCAATGATGGCACCTCGCGCGACAATTGCCGCGCCATCAGATCACGTACCGTCACCGTCACCACCGCCAAAACCCCATAAATGACCGAGGCATCAAACCCAGCGGTGCCCGGACGGATGATGATCAACACGCCCACAAACCCTACCAAAATCGCCAGCATCCGTCGCCACCCCACGGCCTCGCCGTAAAACACCGCCCCCGCCAGCGTCACGGTCAACGGCAAGGCTTGTAAAATCGCCGACAGATTGGCCAAATCCATCGCAAACAACGCCTTCATAAACAGCCAGACCGACGCCGCCTCCGCGCCCGAACGCACCAAAATCAAAGCCCAATCGCGGCGCGAAAAATCCCACCGCATTTGCCCCATGCGCCAGGTCAGCAATGCCAAAAACACCACCACCCCAAAGCCCCGCAAAAACAGGATCTGAAACAAAGGCAGCTCTGCTCCCAACAGCTTCATAAAGACATCATTGACGGTAAAGGCCGTCATCGACCCCATCATAAACATCGCCCCGCGCATGTTGTCGCTGCGTACCATCCCACAGGCTTACGCCCCGCCCCCTCTGGACGCCAGCGGCAAAACTTGTTCTCTCTCGCGCATGACACATCCGGCCCAAACACATATCGCTTTTGCCGCCATGAAAGACGAAGGCGCATTCCTTTTGGAATGGGTCGCGTGGTACCGAATGTTGGGCTTTGAGGTGTTGATCGGGATCAATGATTGCTCAGATCATTCCCCCGAATTGCTGCATATCTTGGAACAGGCCGGTTGGCTCAACTACTTTAAGCACAGCCCAAAAGACCGCCAGCCTCCGAAAAATTCGGCCCATGGTGCGCTGCGCCGGCATCCAATGCTGCAACGCGCGGATTGGCTATTTATCTGCGACGTCGACGAATTTCTCGTCCTACATCGCGGCGACGGCAGCATCGACGGCTTCTTGAATGATGTAGGTCGCGACTTTTCCGGCATGGCGATCCACTGGCGCTGTTTTGGCAACAGCGGTTGGCAGCGTTACAAAGACGGGTTCGTCCACCAACAATTCCGCCGCACGGGGCATCCCGCCAATGGCGTGAATGCCAACTTTAAAATGCTGATCCGTGATCCATTGCGCTTCAAACGTTTCACCGATCATGCCCCCGTCGCCCCTGATATGGATTGGTCCTTGCCCGAAAACCGCATCGTCGATTGTATGGGCCGCGAAATCGAGAAATTCACCACCCAACCGCATCCCGTCCGGTTCACCATCCCCGAACAAATTACCCATGATACAGCACAGCTAAACCACTATGTTATCCGCTCAGACGAAAGCTTTGATCTCAAACGCGGCAAACCCTCGGCCAGCGCATTCAAAGACCGCTATACCGAACAATTCTACCGCGCGCGCGGGGCGAATTGGTCTGCGGATGCGCTTGAGAGTGTGGCTGTTGATAGCGCGGGATTGATGTCTGATCTTC
>JALZWD010000107.1 GCA_023300365.1 Flavimaricola sp.
CCTTTGCTGGTTGCGTAGTCAAGCAATTCGTTCGCGGTATCAGCACTGGAGAAATAGTGGACAGCAACATTGGCACCGCTATCAATAAAGTGCTTGGTGATGGATTCGCCAATACCTTGCGCACCTGCTGTAATGAGAACGTTTTTTTCGGTTAGTTTGTTGTTCATCGTATTCCTTACTTAGTAGTGTTGATCATCGTAGAAGATAGGGTGGCTGTCATTATATGTGGGTGGGCAGATGAAGTAGGGTTGATAGGTGTCAGCGCTCTGAGATGTATTTATCCGAAGTACCCCATTAGCGTGAGTTAGCCCAATCGTCGGATGATTTCTAGTCCTGCGACTTTACTGCTTTACTCTCCTTATTCGACTTAAAGCGATGGGAGAATTGAACCTAAGTAATACATCTGTGACGCGTTAACAGCCACGGTGATATTTTTACTAGGTTTTTAAAAGGGAGACTAAATTAGAGGTCGCAGACCAACGCTAGTCATATCGAGTATCCGCAATGCTTTTGGACGGCCGGCTCGGTCGGTCCAATGAAGACGACGCGTCCCGGATCATGACTGTACTCACTGGTCGCATCAAATTTCATTCAATAGCGCGAGTAGCAGTTTAATTTTGCATACGATGCGTATCACAATATGTTTCTATGTGATGCGCTTGACGGTATCGCGTTCCATGAGTTTGTACGGGATATAAACTTCCACAGGTGTTGCTGCTTCGTTGGTTATTTGTGAGACAAGTAGTGACATAGCTTTGCGTCCCATCTCAAATCGATCTTGACGAATCGTTGTGATGGATGGCCGATATATGCTGGCAAAGTTGATATCATCAAAGCCGATCACCGACAACTGATCTGGCACGCCTATGCCATTCTCCGCAAGCTCAGACACAAGCCCCATTGCCATCTCGTCGTTGGCACAAAATACCGCTGTAATTTCAGCATGATTTTTCATCAAATTTGTCGCAGCTGAAGCGCCGGTCGAAGATGCAAAGTCACCGTCAATCGAAATGCAGTTAGCTGCTATGTCAGCTCGCGACACTGCTTTATCAAATCCTGCCATGCGTTGTGCAGACAGGATATTGTCTTTGGGGCCGCTGATGTGCGCAATTTTTCTATGTCCCATGTCGATCAGGAACTGCGTTGCATCCATTGCCGCAAGCTCATTGTTAGTTCCAACATGTGAGCCTAGAAAACCGCTAATTGTTTCTGAAATTGATACGATGGGTTTGCCTTCATACCTATCCTCTGCATCCGGCAATGCACCGTTTAGAAGCAACGCGCCATCTGCTCTGCCATTCCATAAGTTTTCAAGTAGCGACAGGCAACGCGCCGAGTCGTTGTTTGAGTTGCCGATAAGTATGGTCAGGTTAGCCTCACTCGCCACATTTTCTATGCCTGATAGGATTTCTGAGAAAAACGTGTTGGCTAGATCGGGCAGTATGACCAGCACCGTATTAGCGCGATTACGTCGTAGCATTTGAGCGGCTGTGTTAGCACGATAGCCTATCGACTTAACAGCCTCTGTAACGGTTTTACGCGTTGCCGCTGATACAACTTCTGGGTTCTGCAGCACTCGACTGACGGTCGCATTTGAAACGCCTGCAAGCTTGGCTACATCTGAAATTGTGGGACGTTTTGGGTTCTTACTCATGGGGCAAGTTTAAGGCATATGAAACTGATGTAAAGCTTTACATTTAAAATGTAATGCTTTACATTGCAATTACTCTGACCCAATTGAACGATTGCTAGGGAAGATCAAGTGAAGCTAAGTATTAACTTGCTGTGCGCGACGGGTTTGATTCAAGAAGAGCATTTGCCACTTCTAGATCTGGCCAAACAGATCGGTTACGACGGTGTGGAAATTCCGGTTTTGGCTGGAACGCCAGAGCACTATGCGTGGCTTGGAGCTGAGCTTGATGCGCGTGATTTGGAGCGAACCTGCACCGCCATTTGTCCTGACCCTGAGACAAACCCCATAAGCGCCGATGCTGCTGCACGCAAGCGTGGACTAGCGCATCTTGATTGGATATTGGATTGTGCGCAGGCACTGGGTGCACAAACCATTGGCGGACCGTTTCATGCCCCGATTGGTCACTTCACAGGCGCAGGCCCTACAGAAGATGAATTGTTACTCGGTATAGGGGCGCATGTGAACATGGCTGAAAAGGCGGCTAACCGAAATATGACATTGGCGCTGGAACCGCTTAATCGTTTCGAGACGTATTTCCTAAATACTGCAGAGCAGGCACGTAGCTATGTTGATCGTGTAGACCATAAAGCGTTTGGCATCATGTATGACACTTTTCATGCTCATATTGAGGAAAAAGATCAAAGTGCAGCTATTGCAACGTTAGGTGATGCTATGGCGGTTCTCCATGTTTCTGAAAATGATCGCGGCATTCCTGGAACTGGACAAATTGATTTTCTAAGCCTATTCGCCAGCGCCAAAAAAACAGGGTTTGATGGATGGGTCGTGATTGAAGCGTTTGGCAGTGGTGTTCCAGAACTAGCCGCAGCTACTCGTATTTGGCGACAGATGTTTTCTGATCATGATACTTTATTCAAGCAATCGCATGACTTTTTACGAAAGACATGGAGTGCCGCTTGATGAACCCAACTGCGCCAGCCGTAGAGCTGAAGAATATTGTAAAGACCTTTCCCGGTGTGCGTGCCCTTGACGGTGTGAGTTTCACTTGCAGTGCGGGCGAGATTCACGGGCTTGCAGGTGAGAACGGTGCTGGTAAATCCACGCTAATAAAAATTATGTCTGGGGTCTATCGACCTGATAGTGGCAAGATATATTTAGGCGGCAAAGAGGTGCATTTTAATCACCCAGTCGATGCGTTGCACTCAGGCGTCGCCGTGATCTATCAAGAATTTTCATTGTTGCCTGAGCGCACCGTTGCGCAAAACATTTTCCTCGGACGCGAACGCACGCGCAGAGGATTAATAGACAACACCGGTATGGAAAAAGAAGCAGCTAAAGC
>JALZWD010000108.1 GCA_023300365.1 Flavimaricola sp.
CCGCCGCCGCCGCCGCATCACCACCTGCCGCATCCGATTGGCTTGCCCGTGCAACGGGCCGCATGGTTTGCGCCGTGACCGCGCCCGCCACGCTGGCCAAAATCGCGCATACCGCCGCCCAATTGGCCCAGCGCAGGCTCACTCCGACGCCCCCGTACCCCGGCCAAAATTGGCCTCTGCGGTGTCTTGGCCGGCCTCAATAATACCGCGCCGAATGGCCCGCGTGCGGGTGAAATACGCATGCAATTCATCGCCGTCGCCCTGCCGGATCGCCCGTTGCAGCGCAAACAACTCTTCGGTGAACCGCCCCAAAATCTCCAAGGTGGCCTCCTTGTTCGACAAAAACACATCCCGCCACATCACCGGATCACTGGCGGCAATTCGGGTAAAATCCCGAAAACCAGCGGCCGAAAATTTGATCACTTCGCTGTCGGTCACACGGCTCAAATCATCGGCCACACCCACCATGGTATAGGCAATCAAATGCGGCGTGTGGCTTGTCACCGCCAGCACAAGGTCATGGTGCTCGGCATCCATTTCCTCAACATTGGCCCCCATCGCCCGCCAAAGCCCTGACAAACGGTCCACCGCCGCCCGCTGTGCATCGCCCGGAACCACAATGAAAAAGCGGTTCTCAAACAATTCGGCAAACCCCGCCTCTGGCCCTGAATGCTCGGTGCCCGCCAAAGGGTGCGAGGGCACAAAATGCACGGTGTCGGGCAAATGCGGGGCCACGGCGGCAATCACATCCGCCTTCACCGAGCCCACATCCGTCACCGTAGCCCCCGCCATCAGATGCGGCGCGATTTCGGCGGCCACATCGCCCATCACCCCAACTGGCACGCATAAAATCACCAAATCCGCGCCCTCAACGGCCTGCGCCGCGCTCTGCGCCACACGGTCCACCAACCCAATCCGCTCGGCCGTCTGGCGCGTCTCAAGGCTGCGCGCATACCCCACAACCTCGCCCGCCAATCCGTCCCGCTTCATCGCAAGCGACAGCGATCCCGCAATCAACCCCAGCCCAATCAGGGCCACACGCTCATACATCACCGCCATCACGCCTGCCCCTTAAACTGCGCCACCGCATGGGCCACACGCCGACAACCGCTCTCGTCGCCCACCGTGATCCGCAAACAATTGGGCAAACCGTATCCCGCCACACGCCGCACAATGATCCCCTCATTGCGCAAATGATCGTCACACGCCTCAGCCTCCGCTTGGTCCGCAAACCGCGCCAAAATAAAGTTGGCCGAGCTGGTGTCAGACGCCACACCCAATTCCCCCAACGCATGCGCCAACCATTCGCGCCACTTGGCATTCTCCGCCCGGCAATGCGCCAAATGCGCCGTGTCGCGCACCGCCGCCTCCGCGGCCGCTAAGGCAGGCGCCGCCAGATTAAACGGCCCGCGAATGCGGTTCAGCACATCAATAATATCTCGCGGCCCATAGGCCCAACCGATCCGCTGCCCCCCAAGGCCATAGATCTTGGAAAACGTCCGCGTCATCACCACATTATCGCGCGACGCCACCAAAGCGGCCCCGCCATCATACCCGTCAACAAATTCCGCATATGCACCATCCAAAACCAAAAGCGCGGCCTTGGGCAATCCATCCGCCAACCGCGCGATCTCGGCCTGCCCGATCATCGTGCCCGTCGGGTTTGCCGGATTGGCCAGAAACACAATCTTGGTCCGAAAACTACAGGCCGCCAAAATCGCATCCACATCCACCACCCGCTCGCGCTCTTCCACCACCACAGGCGTCGCTCCGCAGGCATGCGCATAAATCGGATACATCGAAAACCCGTGCTCGGTGAACACCACCTCATCGCCCTCACCGGCATAGGCCTCCGACAGGTTCTTTAGGATCTCGCCCGATCCAACCCCACAAACGATCTGCTCGGCCGGCACATCCCAAACATCACCAATCGCGGCCCGCAAAGCCGCGTGATCCGTGCTGGGATAGCGGTGCAATTCCAACGCCGCCCGCACCACGGCCTCCCGCGCCGCATCCGATGCCCCCAACGGGTTCTCGTTGGACGACAGCTTTAAAACATTCGTCTGCCCCGCCAACGACGATGCCCCGCCCTTATAAAGCGCGATCTCCATAATCCCCGGCTGCGGCGTAATCTCTGTCATTTAAGGCGGTCCCCTTGCACGTCGCGCATTCCTAGCGCCAAGCGTGGTAACATTCCAGACACCTTGGCCAAACACCCCTGCGTGAGCCCCGGTTGAAATCGCCCAACAACACTTTACCATCTGCCCTACCAAAACACCGCCCAACACGACCCTCAATCCGGAGACCCGCCTCATGCCAATCCTCAAACCCAATCGCCGCGATATTGTCCTCAACGGCGGCGCGGCCCTTGCCTTGGGCACCGGCCTCTCCCTGCCCGCGTCTGCACAATCGCTGGCCCCCACGCCCACAATGCGCGGCGGCTCCAACAATTACCGCCCCGGTGCCCCCATCACCGCCCGCATCGGCGGCGGCGGCTTTTTCACCACCGGCACAGTGCGCAGTGCCACCGACGGCGCCCCCCTTTCGGGCCGCCGCATCCAAATTTGGGCCCACACCACCGAAGGCCACGAACGCGACGCCCGCTCCCACGGCTCCGCCCTAACAAATGCCGACGGTGTGTTCCGCATCGAGATGCCGCAAATCGTGCCCGCCTTTGGCCAACCCCATGGCCACCTCGCCTATGATGCCGATTTTAATGAACCCGGCTTTGAAACCGTGTTCTTGCGCCCCATCATGGCCCGCGCCTCCGATACCGAACTTCACGTCGAGTTTGTCCTGCAACAGGCCTGATGATACCGCGCGCCCCTCTCATCTGGGCGGGCCTCGCCGCCGCAATCGTGCTGCCGATGTGTGTCGCCGCAACAAGCCCGCTGCTGCAATGGCGTGATCCGATCTATATCGTCGCGGGGTTTGCGGGCATCGCGGGGCTGGCGCTGCTGCTGGTGCAACCGCTGTTGATCCTTGGCGCCCTACCCGGCCTGCGCTCCAAGGCCGCGCATTTTTGGACGGGCATCGCTCTGACAATCGCCGTCATCCTCCACGTCGCGGGCCTCTGGATCACCAGCCCGCCCGACGTGATCGACGTCCTGCTGTTCCGCTCGCCCACCCCCTTCGCGATCTGGGGCGCACTGGCCATGTGGGGCACATTTGCCGCCGCCCTTCTGGGCATATTGCGCA
>JALZWD010000109.1 GCA_023300365.1 Flavimaricola sp.
GCTTGGAATGCGGCGGGATCAAAAACGTCGGCTGCATCTTGGCCTCCTCCAGCTCAAGCGCGGCATATCCCGCGTCATCCTTGGCTGTGATCTCATGATGAAACGACACCTGCCCCGGCACGATCACGTGAAACGCCATGTTGCGTTCGGCATTGGCCATTTCCACAACGTTAAACACCGTGTGCATCTTCAAAACATACGACGCCGCGCCATTGATCGGTTCAAACACCTCAAGCGGCAAGACCTTCTGCGGCATATGCAAAATCCCGTGCAAGGCCCGCAAAATATCCGTTGTGGATCCGGCCCCCACGCCCTTCAACACACGCTTGCTCATATTCGTCGAGGCGCTCTCGCTCTTAACTGCGGGCCCCGTGCCCGACTTGGGAACGAAAAAGACCATCCCATTGGGCAAAGGCACCGCCCCCGTTCCGGTCAATTGCACCAGCGCCTCGCCCGTGCCCGCCGCATGGTCCCATTTATACACATCGCGCCATATCACTTGGGCAATAATCGGATCGCTCAACACCGCTTCTCGGATACGGTTCTTGACCGCATTCACCCCAAAGGCAATCTCGCCCAACTTGATCTGCATGTCTTAAATCCCCGCCTCGGCCGCTATCTCGGCCCGGCTCTTGCGCGCCCGTTCGGTCGCTGATTTCAACTGCCCGCAGGCGGCCATAATATCCTCGCCACGCGGCTTGCGCACCGGGCTCGCATATCCGGCGGCATAAACGATATCCGAAAACGCCCGAATGCGGTTGTTGCTGCTGCGCTTATACGGCGCGCCCGGCCATTCATTAAACGGGATCAGGTTGATCTTGGCCGGAATGCCCTTGATCAATGCCACCAAACGGTGCGCATCCGCATCGCTGTCGTTCACACCGTCCAACATCACATATTCAAACGTAATCCGCTCCGAATTGCTCAGACGCGGATAGGCCCGCAACGCTGCCAACAAAGCTTCAATATTCCACCGCTTATTGATCGGCACCAATGTATCACGCACCGCATCAGTGGTCGCATGGAACGAAATCGCCAGCATACAGCCGATCTCATCGGCCGTCCGCGCGATCTCGGGCACAATACCACTCGTGCTCAGCGTGATCCGACGCCGCGACAACGACAGCCCCTCAGGGTCCATCGCAATCTTCATCGCATCCCGCACGTTGTCAAAATTATAAAGCGGCTCGCCCATCCCCATCAAAACGATATTGCTCAACAGCCGCTGCGCTTCTTTGTTTGCGCCCGGTGTGGGCCATTCATCCAAATCATCACGCACCAACATCACCTGCCCGATGACCTCGCCCGCCGTCAGGTTGCGCACCAATTTCTGCGTCCCCGTATGGCAAAACGAACACGTCAGCGTACACCCAACCTGCGACGAAATGCACAAAGTCCCACGATCCGTCTCGGGGATATACACCACCTCAACCTCATGCCCCCCCGCGATCCGCACCAGATATTTGCGCGTGCCATCCGTGCTGACGTTCTTGGACACAACCTCGGGCAAAGCCACCACAAAATGCTCGGCCAACTGCGCGCGAAAATCCTTCGACAGGTTCGTCATCTCGGCAAAATCGCGCATGCCCCAAACGTAAATCCACTGCCAGATTTGCCCAACCCGCATCTTGGCCTGCTTTTCGGGCGTGCCCACGGCGATCAACGCCGCACGCATCTGCTCGCGCGACATCCCAATCAGGTTCGCGGGCCCCTCGGGGATTTTGCGCGGGATCGTCAAAACATCCTGCGTGATCGGTGCCTTTGGTGCCTCGGCCATGCCAACAAACCCCTTCTAAAACAAAAGCAGGCCCATCAAAGGCCCGCTTTACCACGTTCATCACTCAGCGGGGCCAAAGCCCCAGCAAGTCAGCTTGCGCAACGCGCCGCCGCATCATCCACAGACGCCGTGAACCCCAAAAGCGAGAAACTGTCCCGCGTGGTTGTTCCGCGCCCCGAGACACCCGTCAAAACAGCACTCGCCCCGGCCTTCATCGCCGTCACGATCCGCGCATCATCGGCTGGCGTGGCGGGCCATGCCCACTCGTCCTCGGTGAACATCTGATATTCCGTGCCACCAATCGACAAGGTCACGGTCGAGCCACCCGCAAATGGATAACCGCCGGTAAACGTCACCTGCCCCTGCACACCCTCACCGGGGCGGTAAAAGACAAACAAACGCGTCTCGCCGCGATTAACCGTCACGACATTGCCGTCGCGGGTGTTCACTTGTTCGGTCGGGGCCGAAACCGCAAAACACTCTTTGGGATCACTCTCTTCGAACACAGACCAATCGGTATTGGCCCCCACTCGGTTGTCGGTCTGCTCTTGGGCAAATGCTGCACCAGCGGCCACACCCATGGCTGCGGCTAAAAATATAAACTTCATCGGTCAAACTCCAAACTGTCCGTGCCTCTGACTGCCGGCCAACCCGGCCCCTTTTGCGGGGGCCTTAAGACTGGTCGCGGCAGGGTCAACGCGATAGGCAAGGGTGTAGCAACAAATTGGGGCGCTGTTCCAGCCCTGAATGCGCTGCCACTTGCGCGGCAACAGGTCGCGACACACGATATATGGGGGCCGATATGACAGATGACACAAGATTGATCGAAGTTTGGCGCGGTGGTCGAATCGAAAGCGTGCATCGCGGCCATGCGGTTGTCTGTGATGCGGCGGGCGAAATAATCCACCAATGGGGCGACCCAAGCGCCGTGATCTTCCCCCGCTCCTCATCAAAAATGATCCAAGCCCTGCCCCTGATTACATCCGGCGCCGCCGATGCATTTGGCCTGCGGACCGACCAATTGGCCCTGTCTTGCGCCAGCCACCTCGCGGCATCCTACCACACCGATCCCGTCCAAACATGGCTCGCCGACCTTGGCCTCACCGACGACGCCTTTCGCTGCGGCCCCCAAGAACCCAACGACAAAGACCAGCGCAACGCCCTCCTTCGCGCACACCAAGAACCCTGCCGCTATCACAACAACTGTTCGGGCAAACATTGCGGGTTCCTCACCCTCGGCCAACACCTTGGCGCAGGCCCCGATTACATCGCCCCCGACCACCCCGTACAAGTCGCCGTGCTCGACGCATTTGAAGAGGTCACAGGCGAGACATCCCCCGGCTACGGCATCGACGGCTGCTCGGCCCCCAACCACGCCTGCACATTGCACGGGCTGGCCCGCGCCATGTCCCGCTTTGCCACCGCAGCGGATCGCTCAGACAGCTTATCCGTCGCACAGGCCCGCCTGACAAACGCCATGATGCAACACCCCGAACTGGTCCGCGGCAACGGCCACGCCTGCACAGAACTTATGCGCGCGGCGCCAGGCGACGTGGCGCTGAAAACCGGCGCAGACGGCGTCTATATCGCCATCCTGCCCGGCCTCAAAATGGGCGTCGCATTAAAGATCACAGACGGCGCACAACGCGCCAGCGAACCCGCCATCGCCGCCATCCTGCACAAACTCGGCGTAATCGCAGAGGGGCATCCGATGCTGGATAAGTTTATGACACCCAAGGTGCGCAACTTCGCAGGGCTGGAGACGGGGTGGATACAACCGGCGTTTTAAAACCGCCCGGAATCAAGCAGCAGGCGCCGGGCGATCGTTCGCCATTGCCTCTCGGACCAATGGCGCAACAAAAGCTCACACCAACCTGATAAAACCCTAATAAATCAATACACTACCGAACCCTGCGGCATCCTGACCATTGCCATTGATCGCAAACAGAAATCTCGGCCTTTTCGCATGCGAAAGTCGGTTTTCGCGCGGGTTCGCGGCGAATCACACCTCGGCGAACTCCTCACGGCGATACCCCTGAAGGTACAAAAGCGCCGTCAAATCCCCATGGTTCACACGGATATCACACTCCGCCTGAACACTCGGCTTGGCATGTAGCGCAACCCCCGTGCCAGCCAGCCCCAGCATCCCAAGATCATTGGCTCCGTCGCCCACCGCAATCACATCTTTCGCAGCGAAATTAAGCCGCTTGGTGATCTCTTCCAATGCCTCAATCTTGGCCTGCCGTCCAAGGATCGGCAGCACGGGTTCGCCGGTCAGTTTGCCATTCTCAACGCCCAAGACATTGGCCCGATTTTCATCAAACCCAAGGTGGTCTGCAACGGCCG
>JALZWD010000110.1 GCA_023300365.1 Flavimaricola sp.
CATGAACACCATCACGCCCATAAATCCGACCAAAGCCGCGATCTTACCCGCATCAATACTGTCTTGGCCCAACTCCGGGCCAATGGTGCGCTCCTCCAAGAACTCAAGCTCGGTTGGCAAAGCCCCAGCACGCAGCAAAATCGCCAGTTGCGTGCTTTCGGCGACGTCAAAATTGCCGGTAATAATCCCCGAACCACCCGAGATATAGCTTTGGATCACAGGTGCCGACAGCACCTCGCCATCAAGCACAATCGCAAAAGGCGAGCCGACGTTTTGTGCGGTAAAATCGCCAAAATCCTGCGCGCCACTCGGGTTAAACCGGAAATTCACCGCCGGGCGGTTGTTTTGGTCAAACGCAGGCTGGCTATCAACAAGGTCCTCGCCGGTGACAACCGGGGTTTGCTCAAGCACATAAAACTGGCCCGGAAATTCCACATCCGGCAATACCACATTCCCCACACCGGGCGATGCATTGCCATCGCTGGTCTGGCGTACAACCGCATGAAACGACAATTGCCCCGGCGCGCCGATCAGGTCTTTTACCTCTTGGGCCGATCCGACACCCGGCACTTGGATCAAAACCCGGTCGGTGCCTTGGCGCTGAATGGTCGGCTCGCGCGTGCCCGCTTCATCAATCCGGCGGCGGATGATCTCAAGCGATTGTTGCATCGTGCGCGTGTCGGTCGCGACAATCTCGGCCTCGGTCAGGCGCACGACGATCACATCGCCTTCGCGGCTGGCCACAATATCGGTCTGTCCCACCCCCGTCAGGGTCACAATCGGCACCGCTTGGGCCCGCACGATCTCAAGCGCGCGGTCAACGGCGTCTGCCTCCCCAATCCGAATGCGCAGCTCATTTTCTGGCCCCGGATCGCGGTTCACAAACCCAACCGTATCGCGCTCAACCACCAATGCATCGCGGATCACCGGCCAATAATTGTCCATCCGCGTGGCATAAACCTGCTCAACCTGCACCTCGGCCAACAAATGCGCACCACCGCGCAAATCAAGCCCAAGGTTCACAAGGCTCGAGGGCAACCACGACGGCCACGCCCCCGACATCTCTTCCAATTGGGCAACCGAGAACGCATCCCCCGACACCGTCAGGCTCCCATCCTCAATCGCCGCTTGCGCATCATTGGCACGCTCAACCCGGTCGTAAAACCCATTGGGAAAGGCCATCAAAAGCCCCACCACAATCGTCAGGATGATCGTCACCCGTTTCCATAGGTCAATCTGCAACATGTTCGGAACGTATCCTCTTAGAAAACAGGAGGTTGGGCGAAAACGGACGGCACCCCGCCCGCCTTAATGCGTCAGCTCGCGGCAGGCTCGGTCTTGTTCAAAACCGTCGCAATCGACGAGCGTACAACACGCACGGTCACGCCCTTTGAGATCTCAACCTCGACCTCGCCGTCGTCCTTGACCTTGGTCACCTTGCCAATCACGCCCCCTTGGGTGATCACCTGATCGCCACGACGCAACGCGGCCACCATCTCTTGGTGTTCCTTCAGCTTTTTCTGCTGTGGGCGGATCAACAGGAAATACATGATCGCAAAGATCAAAATAAGCGGGATAAGCGATTCAATGCCCTGCATGGCGGTCCTTCTTTTCTGTCGGGTCCGGGATCAAATGCCCCGGTGTGAATATCGGCCGCAAACTACGGCGCGTGGGGGGGATTGGCAACCGCACACCACGGCGCTAGCCTCGTCCCGTTCACGTCATATGGGGTAGAATGAGACAAGGTTCAATCACCGCGGCGCTCACCATCGCAACACTTTGCTTATGGGGGGCCCCAAGCGGCGCCCAAACCCCCTCCGAACAGGTGATCCCCGCCAGCCAACAGGCCGCATGGATGGCCGTCGGCCGCGTCAACCAAGGCCTCTCCGTCTCGCCCTCGGGCTGCTCTGGCACGCTGATCTCGCCCACACAAATCCTCACCGCCGGGCATTGCGCAGGCCTCAATATCCTTGTCGAGCAAGGCTACAGCTTCCTCGCGGGCTACCACCGCGCCCTGCCCCTCACACGCCTGCCCGTCATGGCCCTCAGGGTCCACCCCGACAGCAGCCCCGAACTCACCATCGAAAGCATCCCAAACGACCTCGCCCTGCTCACACTCGGCACACCCACAGACATCGCCCCCATGGCCATCGGCCCGCCGCCCCAAATCGGCGAGGTGCTCAGCATCGTCTCCTACCGAAACGCAGCCCTCGCCGCACCGACGCTCACCAATGGCTGCACCGTTATTAACCAACAAAACCGCGTCAACGCCCTCAACTGCGCCGCCCACCCCGGCATGTCCGGCGCACCACTGTTACGGCTCACCGAACACGGCCCAGAACTCGTGGCCGTCATCATCGCCACAGGCGGCGGAGACATCAGCTTTGCGGCAACACCCGATGCGTTTGTGACAGGAGACTAACCAAGCCGGACCATCGCTGACCCGTGGGGATGCGACCCACCATATCAGCATGGCACTTTATCCCAGCCACACATACGCTCCCCAACAAGCCGCCACGCACCCATCATATCGCCTCCCCGTGGGGCGGGTCAGCGATTGCTCGGCGCCTTCGGCTTGATTGCGAGCTAGAGC
>JALZWD010000111.1 GCA_023300365.1 Flavimaricola sp.
AAAGTGCAGGTTTCTGTTGCCAGGTACCTGCGAACCCCGCCTTAGGTCGCTAAACCCAAGGAGTTAAGTTTCGGCAACTCGCACTGCTTACGCAGCGAGAGCCATAGCCGGAGCACGGTTGTCATTTGCAACTATACATATTGTACCGATAACGGTGGTAACTCACCGAAACAAAGCTAACCCCTTTAGACGTTCGTCGATCCTATTTCGACCCCATGTGCCCCCAAATGAAGGGTTTTTGGTGGAGTCGCCGGGTACCGCCCCCGGGTCCGAACCGCTTATTGCGGGCGCGTTTATGTCCATAGTCCCGAAGGACAGTTCAGACATAAGGAGACAGACGCCTTGTTGCAAGTGTGCTGTTTAGGGAAGGTTGGTGAGTATGGCCGCGATGCCAACCACGGCTTCGACGGCGAAAAAAGTGGTTTTCTTGGTGTTTGTGCCATCAAGGATGATGGATGTGAGGCGGCCAACACCGGCGCCAATCCAGCATGCGCCAAGCATTAAAAAGGCTGTGGGTGTTGCAAGGATAAGAGCACCAACCCCCATACCGACAAACAGCGCCCCCGCAGAAGCGCGGATTTCGGACATGCCCATGGTGGTGTCGCCCATCGTGAGATCAAGCGCACTTAGGGTGTAGCGCGGCGCAAGCCAGCCAAAGAGGCCAAGGCCTATTGTGAGCAGGGCGAAAAGGGTATTGAGCGTTTCCATGGTGGGCCTCCTGTTGTGGGTAAGGTGGAGCGAAAAAGGGCGGCCTCAAGGACCGCCCTTTGGATTGGTGTGTTTTCGCGGGCTTTAGAAGCCGGCTTTGATCAGCTCGAATGTTTCGGCCTGACGTTCGCGCAGGTCGTTTGGCATAGGAAGCTGTGCGAGGACTGGGACGGAAATTGGGCCAAGGCCCGCGCCCTCAAGCTCTTGTGCGGAAATCGCGGCCATGGCGGCGGCGTTGGCCTGACCGTAGCCTGATGCCATGAGGCCCGCAGTCGCGGAAGGATCGAGGATCGCGTTCATGTAGTCATAGGCTTTGTCTTCGGAGCCGGGTGCGTCGACCATGTTTACATAGCCACAAAGCCAGAGCGACGAGCCTTCGACGCTTTCGCGCTCAAACGCGATGGGGCGGCCTTCTTCGACCATTGTTGGGAAGGTTTCGTTCCAAGCCCAAGACACGAGGATTTCGCCCGAGGACAATAACTGTGCCAATTCGGCGGGGTCAGTCCAATATGTGCGCAAGTTAGGGTGTACGGCGCGCAGCCAATTGGAGGCGGCCTCGAATTGTGCGTCGGTGGCGTTTTGCCAATTGTCGACGCCAGTGGCGAGATAGGCCAATGCATAGGCATCGTCGACGTTGTCGGGCAGGGTCATGCGGCCCGCATAAGCGGGGTTGGTAAAGACGTTGAGCGTGGCCACATCAGCGGCAGGCACTTCGTCGGGGTTGTAGGCGATGGCGGTTGAGCCAAAATCGGTGGGGATAAAGAACGTGCCATCGCCGCCGATGGTCTCGCCTGTCAGGTTGCGATCAAGGTCGTTCCATGCGGTGATGCGGGATGTATCCCATGCCTCGATGATGCCGCTGTCGACCCATTTGGTAACCGAGCCTGCGCAGATATGGGTGACGTCGGCCTGAAAGCCTGCGACGAGTTTTTGGAAGGCTTCTTCTTCGTCGCCGAAGAACGAGAATGTGGGGCTGTCGCCATGGGCCGCGACGTAGGTGCCGTGGTAGGTTGGGTCTTCGAAGCCCGGGTAGTCAAAGACCAACAGGTCGGCGTCTTGGGCCGCAGTGGCGGTTGCAAGAGCGGTGAGTGAGACGGCGCAGAGCAGATGGTTGAATTTCATGGTGTTTCTCCCGTTAGGCTATTTCTTATTCTTGGCGGATTGACCGTAGGCAGGGTAAACGGCGCGCGCAAGAGGCATCGTGGTGGCCGGTTCGTTATAAATCTGTGTTTAGGGGATTGATCTTTGTAGGCCATTTGGCCCTGATATGGGTATGAAACTTGATATAGACTGGGTTCGTGCCCAATTTCCCGCCTTTGATGTGCCGAGCCTTGCCGGGCAAGCGTTTTTTGAAAATGCGGGTGGTTCTTATACCTGCCGTCAGGTGATTGATCGTTTGTTTCGGTTCTATACCGAACGCAAAGTCCAGCCCTATGCGCCTTATGTGGCGAGTACACTGGGCGGTGACGAGATGGACGAGGCGCGGGTTCGTTTGTCGGCGATGATGGGGGTAAAGCCGCATGAGTTGTCGTTTGGGCCGTCAACGACGCAGAACGTATATGTTTTGGCCGCCGCTGTGCGTCAGTGGTTGGAGCCCGGTGATGCGATCATTGTGAGCAATCAAGACCATGAGGCCAATGCGGGTGCATGGCGCAAGATGCCCGAGGGGGTTGAGGTGCGCGAATGGAAGCTGAACCCCGAAACCGGCAGTTTGGACCATGAGGCTTTGGCTGATTTGCTGGACGAGAAGGTCAAGCTGGTGTGTTTTCCGCATTGCTCGAACGTTGTGGGCGAGATCAATGATGTGACCGCGATTGCGGCGATGGCGCATGATGTGGGGGCGGCTGTGGTTGTGGATGGCGTGAGTTATGCGCCGCACGGCTTGGTGGATGTGGCGGCGTTGGGGGCGGATGTTTATATGTTTAGCGCCTATAAGACTTATGGTCCGCATCAAGGGATCATGGTGGTGCGCGAGGCATTTGGAATGCGCCTGCCCAATCAAGGGCATTGGTTTAACGGCGATCACCTCGAGAAGCGGTTTACGCCAGCGGGGCCGGATCATGCGCAAGTGGCCGCTTGTGCGGGGATGGCGGATTATATCGATGCATTGTCGGGGCATCATGGCGGTGGGACGGGAGCAGACGCGGCGCGGACGGCACATGGATTGATGCGTGGGGCCGAGGAGGCGGTTTTGCAGCCTTTGTTGGAGTATGTGTCGGCAAAGAATTCGGTGCGCCTTTTGGGGCCAAAGCAGGCCGCAGGGCGCGCGCCGACGGTCGCGCTTGAGCTGAATGGGTCGGGGGAAGAGGCCGCCGCGGAGCTTGCGCCCTTGGGCATTATGGCCGGTGGTGGCGACTTTTACGCGGGGCGGCCACTTGAGGCATTGGGGGTCGACACCAAGAAAGGTGTGCTGCGTCTGTCGTTTACGCATTATACATCTGCCGCAGAGGTTGACGCTTTGATCGGAGCGCTAGATCAAACGCTCTGAGCAGATGGCGGAGCGGATATGAACGAGAAGAGCCCGATAATTTTGTGGTTTCGGCGCGATCTGCGCCTTGGTGACCATCCGGCGCTGACGGCGGCGGTGGCAACGGGGCGGCCTGTGATCCCGTTGTTCATATATGACGAAGTGGTCGAGACCCACGGGGCTGCGCCTAAGATGAGATTAGGGATGTCGGTGGCGTCGTTGGCGCGGGACCTGGAGGCGTTGGGGTCCAAGCTGATTTTGCGTCGTGGTGCTGCATTGGATGTGATCCGCGATGTGGTTGCGCAAACTGGGGCAGGGGCGGTGTATTGGTCGCGGCTTTATGACCCGGCGGCGCGTGCGCGCGATGAGCCTGTGAAGGCCGCGCTGAAGGACGCGGGCGTGCAGGCCGAAAGTTTTGAGGGGCACATTCTGTTTGAGCCGTGGACAGTTGAGACGCTTCAGGGGGGGTATTACCGGGTTTATACGCCGATGTGGAAGAATGTGCGGGGCCGGGATGTGCCCAGCTGTTTGGGCGCCCCTGCCAAGATTGCGGCGCCGGACGAATGGCCGGCCAGCGATGTTTTGGATGAGTGGCAAATGGCTGCGGCGATGCGGCGCGGAGCCGATGTTTTGGCCGGGCATTGTGTGGTGGGCGAGCGGGCCGCGGCGGATCGTTTGGGCACGTTTATCGAAGAACGCGTTGACCGGTACAAAGAGGATCGGGATTTTCCCGGGATCCATGCGACGTCCGGTTTATCCGAAAACCTAACCTATGGTGAAATATCCCCGCGCACCCTTTGGCATGCCGGATGGCGGGCGGTGCACGATGGCAAGGCGGGGGCGGAGCATTTCCTTAAAGAGGTGGTTTGGCGCGAGTTTGCCTATCATTTGGTGCATCACACCCCAGAAATTGTGGACCGGAATTGGAAGCCCGATTGGGACAAGTTTCCGTGGAACACCGAAGACACGCCAGAGGTTTTGGCTTGGAAACAAGGCCGTACCGGTATTCCGTTCGTCGATTCTGCCATGCGCGAGATGTACGTCACCGGCACGATGCACAACCGTGGGCGGATGATTGTCGCGTC
>JALZWD010000112.1 GCA_023300365.1 Flavimaricola sp.
GCCCCTGCCGAGATACTGCCTTCTTCCACCACCGTTGCGAAGATCAGCATTTGTGCCGAAATATCCATTGACCACCAAGTAACTGTGCCAAATTGACATGGTATCTATGCCAAATTGAGAAATTGCGAGCGCAAACGCCCACGTCTATCTCTGCAGTGCAGCATGAATACTGCACCGCAGCAATGAACGAGGCACCAACATGGCGATTACAAGCTCACGCATAAGGTCAGAGACTATCCTGAGTGCTTTGCGCACATCTATTCATCACAAAAGCAACCGATTGCGCGACACGCTCAGGCGCCGCAAAATCTTTCGAGACACGCTCCATGAGCTTTCTATGCTCAGCGATCATGATCTGTCTGACCTCGGCATTCCGCGTAGCTCCATTCGCAATTTGGCACAGGAGGCCGCACATGACGCATGATGCACAGACACCAAAAATCGCACAGATAGCGCCACTCGCGATTGCGAGCCTCCTCGCACGCAGCGGCCGAAAGACATTGGCAAGCGCGCGGGCAACTTTGAAGACGCTTCAAACCGCCCGCATGATCTCTGTGCTTACAAAAATGAGCGATTTTCAGCTTTCTCAGATCGGCATCACACGATCCGAGATCCCGGAATATGCAAATGAGCTGATGAAACAAGAATAACAACACCAACAAACAACAAGATTGCGGGTTCTGTTTCCTCCCAAAAAGAACCCGCAAGTGCAAAGGCGCCTAACACAGCGCGCTAATGCAAAGGCCAGCATCTTTCTCCTGTTTACAAAGGTGCTGGCCCAAATTGCGGACATATCTAAAAAGCTTAGACTATCTGTTTACACTGCTTGTGGAGAGACGTGAGGGTCGATCTCGTCCCTCTCCGTGGGGCCTTGGCACCTGTTTGCCACTGTGGCGTGGGCCTGCGTCACGCCCGGTACAACATCAAAAGGAATACCCTCCGCGCGTAGGGCATCAATCTCTTGGGTACTGCGCGTCAAAACGCCCGCGTCACCGCATTTCAACCGTACAACTCGCTGCCCGCGCACCGCTGCGGCGACGATTGTTTGCGTAATTTTTTCTTGGGGCCAGTTGTGGCATCCAAGGGCCTTGCCGACGTAAATGCGCTCCGCATCACGACGGGCCAATTCCAAAATTTCGGGATCAGGCAGGCCGTCAAAATAAATGACATCCGCCTCTTGCAGCCGTTGAACCCCGCGAAGAGTGATCAGGTCTTTTGGGCCCGGGCCTGCGCTGACAAGGCTAACGCTGCCGCCTTTGTCTAAGCCGAATTCCCCGGTTTCAATTGCTGTCTTGATCAGCTTGACCGCGCCACGCTCGGCGCCGCTGGTGAACATCTGGCGCGGTGTGTCATTAAACACCCAACGCCATAGATCACGGCGCGAACGCGGGCCAAGGCGCGCTGAGGCGGCCGCACGCAAGCGCCCAGCAAGAGCAGCCAAATCACCCAAACGCGGCTCTAGTGTTGCCTCCAACTTGGTTTTGATCTGCCGCGCCAGCACCGGTGCTGTACCCTCGGTTCCAATCGCGACGACAACCGGATCGCGATCGACAATCGATGGCGTTATCGCGTCACAAAGCTGAGGTTGATCGACAACGTTTACTGTCGCCCCCGCCTCTTTGGCCAAAGCATGCAGAGCCATGTCTGCACCGGGGCACCCAGTGGCAATAAAGACCAATGCTGTCTGTTCAAATGCCGCGGGCGTGATCGGTCCGCTTTGATGGATGATGCGACCTGCAGCCTTAAGGTCGCTAAGTTCGAGATCAAGCGAAGCTGCCCAGATTTCGACCTCGGCTTCGGTCTTCAGAACAAGCCGCGTCTTTTGCGCGGCTTGTTCTCCTCCGCCAACAATCACAACACGGCGCCCCACCATTTGAAGAAACATCGGAAAGGTTTTCATAGCGTTAGGCTTTCTGCATAAAGGCGGTCGTCCCAAAGGTTACGCGCCATATCCTGAGCTTGTTGAGGTGTCTGCGCGGATTTAAGTGTCCAAAGCGCAAGAGCAGCCGTTCCCGTAATCGTGGCAATCGTGAAGGGATCGTTGATCCGGCCCTCCCAAACCGCGCAAAGATCGACCGGGTTTTGAGTGTCATGCAGTTTGCGAACTTCACCAATCAAAGGGGCGGTAATCTCTTGGATATGGTCTCCGTCCCGAAGGCCAAAAATAACCGTATCCTTTGAAGGGTGACGTTCGAATTCGCCGCCCCCACCTTTGATTATACTAAGGTCAGTTTGGCCAAGCATCTGAGCTGCTTGGGCCTGCAGGCTACGATAGGACGGGTGGAACACGCCTTGGACCGTTGCAATCGCCCCGGATGGGTTCCACATGCGCAACACAGTGTTGAGACAAGAGCGAAGCCCGAATGTATCGCGCAAATTTAACAAAGCAAAGGCTTCTGGACTTAGGGTTTCTAGCGGAGAATACCTGACATTGGATCCACCCAACTCGATCACATTCCGCAAAGAAGCTGCGGCAGATTGATGCGAATTCCAACCATGCATCGACACGGTATACCCCGCCTGCCCCACCAAACGCGCTGCCAACAAAAACAACGGCGCACCTCGGCTGCGCCCTGCCGCATAAGATGGCCAGTCAAGATCGGCTTTGGGCAACTTTCCATCAACATGCGCTCGCAATGCAGCGGTAAAACCCGCAATTTCCTCGGCGGTCTCACCACGCAACCGCATGACCATCAATAGGGCCCCAACGGCCTCAGGCGCGGCATTTGCGTTCAAAATCACACGCATGGCATCCTGCGCTTCGACAAATGTCATTGGTCGCGCACGCCCTTGTCCGCGCGCCACAATCTGGACAAAGGGCGCAAGACTCATTGGGCGGCCATTGGCAGGTGCACTTGGGCGAGAATTGTCGCAAGTTCCGGCCGGCAAGACCCACAATTTGTGCCCGCACAGGTGACTTCGCCCAGCGCCGCCACACTACCAGCGCCATTGGCGGCGGCCGCCAGCAAGGTGTTGCGACCGACGTTGAAGCAAGCACATACGGTCGCGCCCGCGTCCACCAAACCCGCCGGAGCACGTCCGGCCAATGCCGCAAGGGGCGGTGTGTCTGTACCTATCATCTGGATGATCGTGGCGCGTGAAACAAGGACAGGGGACGGCGAGACGAACAACAGCCCAGCAATCAATCCATCTTTCGCAATCGCAACGCGGACGGAACCAGTCGTCGGGTCGGTCTGTATCGAAATATCACCGTCACAAACGCCTGAAAGGGCGCGTGCGTCAGCTTCCCAATCAATGGGAGCTTTCTTGCCCGCGAGCTCTACCTGCCAACCGGTTTGGGTGCGTGCGATAGCTGCATAGGGCGTTTGTGGCGTTGGTTCATTGGCCGAGGCTAGAAAGCCGTACCACTTGGCATCATAGACGCGCGCGTTCACCGCAGCTAGGGCGGCCAACTT
>JALZWD010000113.1 GCA_023300365.1 Flavimaricola sp.
GCAAAGATCACCTTGCCAATGCCCAGCTTGAGCGCCGCATCCAACACATTATATGTGCTCATGGTGTTGATCCGAAATGTCTCGTTGTCGGGCTGGATCAAAATCCGTGGCACGGCGGCAAAATGCACCACCGCGTCATACCGCGGCATCCCCGTGCCCGGCTCAAGCTCTTCAAAATTGGCATAGCTTGCCATGGCGTTGAACACCTGCCCCGCATCGGTCAATTCCACATGCAGGTTGTTCACGCCCTCCATCTCAAGGGGCCGCAAATCCGCATTGGTCACTTGGTGCCCCTGCGCCATCAAATAGGCCACCGCATGTTGCCCGGCTTTGCCGCTGCCACCCGTGAAAAAAATTCTCATTACAATTCTCCGTGTTTCGGCCCTGTTAACCGCACTCAAGGGCTTGTTATTGCCCCCTCACACCGTCACGCTACGGCCAATCCCGTAATGCCCGCAACCCCAGGATCTCTCTATGTCTTTGCGCCGCGCCGCCCTGTCCCTCACGCTCGCGGCCCTCGCCAGCGGCACGGCCGCCCAAACCAACCGCATCGACAGCATGCGCCCCGATGCCCCCGCCCTCGCCGCAACCGGGCCCCATACCGTGGGCGTGCAAACCCTCACGTTCACCAACCCCGATCAAATCGACGTCTCAGGCACCAACGCCGACGGCCCCATCCCCACGCGCGACCGCGTCATCACGATTGAGCTGTGGTACCCCGCCGCACCAGACACACGTCCGGGCGGCACCTACACCTCCCTTTTGCGCGACGGCACCACCTCGGTGACGCTGCATGGACAGGCCGCACGCAACGCCCTTCCCGCCACAGGCGCGCAATACCCCCTCGTGATCTTGTCGCACGGCTATCCCGGCAATCGGTTTTTGATGTCCCACCTTGGCGAAAATCTCGCCTCCAAGGGCTATGTCGTGGCCTCCATCGACCACCCCGACAGCACCTATGATGATCTCACGTCCTTTGGCTCCACCCTCGTGAACCGCCCGTGGGACCAACGCTTTGTGCTTGACCGTTTGGCCCAAATCCACGGCAACCTTGGGGCCGCGATTGATACCAACACCACCGCCGTTATCGGCTATTCCATGGGCGGCTACGGCGCGCTGATCTACGCCGGCGCTGGCGTCACTCAGCTCAGCACCACCTACGAATGGGGCGCCCCCCAAGGCCTGCTCGAACGCAACATGATCGGCACCGAAAGCCACGCGTCCTTGCGCGATCCCCGCGTCCGCGCCTTCATCGCCATCGGCCCTTGGGGGATGAACACCGGATTTTGGGATGCCGACGGGTTGTCGGGCATTGAGGCCCCCTTGATGCTGATCGCGGGCGGCGCCGATGACGTCTCGCAATATTCCGCCATCCGCGAGATCTTCGAGGGCACCAGCGGCACCACCCGGCACCTGCTGACGTTTGACGCGGCCAACCACAACGCCGCCGCCCCCATCCCCGCCCCAATCGAAAGTTACGCCTTCAACGACGATCTGGGCTGGTCGCCGTTTGATCACTACGCCGACGCGGTCTGGGACACCGTGCGCATGAACAACATCACCCAACACTTTGCCACCGCCTTCCTCGATCACCACCTCAAAGGCGCCGACACCGCCTCCTACCTCGCCCTCACTCCCAACGCCGCCGATGGCATCTGGTCCGCCGACGCCGACGGCACCCCCGACAACACCCACACCTATTGGCAAGGCTTCCCCAACCGCACCGCCATAGGCCTGCGGTTCGAGACACGCGAGGCGGGCAACTAAACCGGGGCCCATCCCTTACCACGGCCCCCACACCCCGCCAAAAATCATCCCCATCTTCCACATTGCCCCCCGGCCCCACACCTGTCAAAATGCCCCCAAACCCAACAAATAAGGGGCGAGCATATGGCGAACGATCTTCTGGCCAAAACCAAATCCGCGGATGACTATGACGCGAGTTCCATTCAGGTCCTCGAAGACATGGAACACGTCCGCCTGCGCCCCGGCATGTATATCGGCGGCAAAGACGAACGCGCCCTCCACCACATGGTTGCCGAAATCGTCGACAACTCCATGGACGAAGCCGTCGCAGGCCACGCCACTTGGATCGAAATCGAACTCCACGAAAACGGCCACGTCACCGTGCGCGACAATGGCCGCGGCATCCCCACAGGGCCCCACCCCAAAGACCCCGCCAAATCCGCCCTCGAAATCATCTTCTGCACCCTCAACGCTGGCGGCAAATTCTCGGGCGACAGCTACGAGACATCCGGCGGCCTGCACGGCGTCGGCTCCTCGGTGGTCAACGCGCTCTCCGATCACCTGCGCGTCGAAGTGGCCCGCAACAAAGAACTCTACATGATGGAATTCTCCCGCGGCATCCCCGTGGCCCCCATCGCCAAAATCGGCGCCGCCCCCAATCGGCGCGGCACATCCGTCACCTTCCACCCCGATCCCGAAATCTTCGGCGGCCTCACACTCAAACCCGCGCGCCTCCACTACATGGCCCGCTCCAAAGCCTACCTGTTCTCTGGCGTCGAAATCCGCTGGAAATGCGCATCCGCCCCCGACGACACACCGCTTGAGGCCACCTTCAAATTCCCCGGCGGCCTCGCGGATTACCTCAACGAAACCCTCGAAGGCTCGACCACATACTCCGACAAACCCTTCGCAGGCACCGTCAATTTCGCCGATAAATTCCAAGTGCCCGGCAAAGTCGAATGGGCCGTCAACTGGACGCCCATGCGCGACGGTTTCATCAAATCCTACTGTAACACCGTCCCCACGCCTGAGGGCGGCACGCATGAGACCGGCTTTTGGAACGCGATCCTCAAGGGGATTAAGGCCTACGGCGAACTGGTCGGCAATAAAAAGGCCGCGCAAATCACCCGCGATGATCTCACCACCGGCGGCTCTGCCCTCGTGTCGTGCTTTATCCGCGAGCCGGAATTCGTTGGCCAAACCAAAGACCGCCTCGCCACCGTCGATGCACAGCGCATGGTCGATCTCTCCGTGCGCGACCACTTCGACAATTGGCTCGCCGCCGATACCAAATCCGCAGGCGCCATCCTCGATTTCCTCGTGCTGCGCGCAGAAGAGCGCCAACGCCGCAAGATGGAGAAAGAAACCGCCCGTAAATCCGCCACCAAAAAGCTCCGCCTGCCCGGCAAACTCACCGATTGCTCCAACAAATCCCGCGAAGGCACCGAGCTGTTTATCGTCGAGGGCGACAGCGCTGGCGGCTCTGGCAAAGGGGCCCGCGACCGGAAAACCCAAGCCCTCCTGCCCCTCAAAGGCAAAATCCTCAACGTCCTTGGGGCCGCCTCCAATAAACTCAGCACCAACGCCGAGATCAACGATCTATGCGAAGCCCTCGGTGTTGGCATGGGCAGCAAATTCAACATTGATGACCTGCGCTACGAAAAAATCATCATCATGACCGACGCCGACGTCGACGGCGCCCATATCGCGGCCCTCTTGATGACGTTCTTCTTCACACAAATGCGCCCGCTCATCGACCAAGGCCACCTCTACCTCGCCTGCCCGCCCCTCTACCGCCTCACCCAAGGTGCCACACGCCTCTACGTCGCCGACGACGCCGAGAAAAACAAATGGATGGAAAAAGGCTTGGGCGGCAAAGGCAAAATCGACGTGCAACGCTTCAAGGGCTTGGGCGAAATGGACGCCAAAGACCTCAAAGAAACCACCATGGACCCCGCGTCCCGCAAACTCATCCGCGTCACCCTCCACGACGACATGCCCGGCGAAACAGCCGACTTGGTGGAACGTTTGATGGGCAAAAAGCCGGAACTGCGCTTCCAATACATCCAAGAAAACGCGCAGTTTGTGGAGGAGTTGGATGTTTGAGT
>JALZWD010000114.1 GCA_023300365.1 Flavimaricola sp.
GCGGTGTTCGGCCTCGTCGGCGCGGATCGCAATGACAACTTCGCGAAGTCGGGCATCTGCCGGCAAATCCCAATAGTCGATGGCCAATTGCGGTGCGGCGACGTTTTCAACCCGACCCGCATCGATCTCTTCTAGGTATTGGGTATAGCTGACGACGGCTTCTTCCTCGAGATAGCCAACCACGCGGTGCGCGATCCGCGGCGCCAGCAAATAAAGGAAAAAGTAGAAGTTATAAAAGATCAGCTGCACGGCCATGATCAAGAACCGCTCAAGCCGGCTGGGCTGTGCGATCTCGATAAAGGTCATCAGGTGCATCCGCTCGTTGTCGGCCTCTTCAATCAGCTCTTTGATCCACCCCTGATCGTCGCGTATGTGGCGCAGTGCCTTGAGGTGTTGCAGCAATCCGCCCACCATGCCGGGCACCGCGGCGACGGTTTCAAGCACCACGGCACGGTGGCCATACCGCTTGGCAAAGAACCGATCGGCAAAGAAACGCAAGAATTTAACGAGACGAAACGCGATGCGGTCACGCCGATCCTGCGGCGCATGGTGGCGCACGGCGATTGTGTCGTCTGCGGGGATCATGTTGTGTTCAAGATGCATACTCAATCTCCTTATGAACTTAATGTAAGATTGAGTTGTCAGCTTTCCATGCTTTGCACCTGCGGCATTTTGGCGAGGGATTGCCATAGAACGCCTGCAACGAAAAAGGGCCGCGCGGTGGCGGCCCTTTGACAAATCTTGTTTCTTAAACCCTAGCGCTTTTCGATGTCGACATAGTCGCGGATCGTCTCTCCAAGGTACAATTGGCGCGGGCGGCCAATCTTAAGCTGTGGATCCGCAAGTTGCTCTTTCCACTGAGAAATCCAGCCGACCGTCCGCGCCAGCGCAAAGATTGGCGTGAACATTGAGGTTGGGAAACCCATCGCCTCGAGGATGATGCCCGAATAGAAATCGACATTCGGAAACAGCTTTTTCTCGGCGAAATAGGGATCGGCGAGGGCCTGTTTTTCCAATTCCATCGCAACTTGCAACAGCGGATTGTCCTCGACGCCCAGCAATTCGAGCACCTCATCGGCGGATTGCTTCATCACTGTGGCGCGCGGATCAAAGTTTTTGTAAACGCGGTGGCCAAAGCCCATCAGGCGGTAATTGTCGTTTTTGTCTTTGGCACGAGCGATAAATTCGGGGATCCGATCAACAGTGCCAATTTCTTTGAGCATCTCAAGGCAAGCCTGATTGGCGCCACCATGGGCCGGACCCCAAAGGCATGCGATGCCAGCGGCGATACAAGCAAACGGGTTGGCCCCCGACGAGGACGCAAGACGCACAGTCGACGTTGAAGCGTTTTGTTCGTGATCGGCATGCAAAGTAAAGATGCGGTCCATCGCACGCGCGAGGATTGGATCGACCTCATAGTTTTGCGCAGGCACAGAAAAACACATGTGCAAGAAATTAGATGCGTAATCGAGATCATTGCGCGGATACACAAACGGCTGGCCGATGTGGTATTTATAGGCCATCGCCGCAACGGTCGGCATCTTTGCAATCAGGCGCACAGTGGCAACCTCGCGCTGATGCGCGTCTGTGATGTCGGTGCTGTCGTGATAGAAGGCCGACATGGCGCCAACAACGCCCACCATCGTGGCCATTGGATGCGCATCACGGCGGAAACCACGGAAGAAATTGTGCATCTGCTCGTGGATCATGGTGTGGTTGGTCACCAATTCTTCGAAGTTTTCCAACTCCACGGCCGACGGCAATTCGCCGTAAAGCAGCAGGTAGCACACTTCGAGATAATGGGATTTGCCAGCAAGCTGATCAATTGGATACCCACGGTGCAACAACACGCCTTCATCGCCGTCAATATAAGTGATGGTGCTGTCGCAGGCCGCAGTCGAGGTAAAGCCGGGATCATAGGTGAATACTTTGCCCATGCCGTACAGCTTGCGGATGTCGATCACGTCGGGCCCGGCGGTCGGGGAATGCATCGGCAGCTCATAAGTTTCGCCATCAATTGTCAGCGTTGCGGTGCGTGTGGTGTCTGCCATGGTGTGTATATCCCTTCTGGAATGCGCAACCGGAGAAGCTCCGCTGCGCAAAATGTTTCTGCCGTCACCTTCGCCATTTAAGGGCAAAAAGTGACGAAATCATTGTTGGGGCTCGTGGTTTATGAACCCGCGTCGGTAATCCGGGCGACGGTTTCGTCACGGCCCAGAGCTAGCATCATATCAAAGACGCTTGGTGAGACGCTTCTTCCGGCAAGTGCAGCCCGTAAAGGCCCTGCAAGCTTACCCAGGTTAAGATCATGTGCCGCCGCTACGGTGGTCACGACCTCTTCCAAAGCCTCTCGGGTCCAGCTAGCAGTTTGCAGCTTCGGCGTCAATTCCGCTAGTATACCACGCGCGCTCATGTCCAGAGATTTAGCGGCTTTGTCATCAGGCAAAATTGGCCGTTCGATGAGGGAAAAATGCGCTTTTTCAATGATTTGCGGAATTGTTTTTGCGCGTTCCTTAAGGCAATACATCGC
>JALZWD010000115.1 GCA_023300365.1 Flavimaricola sp.
CAATCCACGATGCCGGTCATTCGCTGGCCTCCGTATCGGTGCCATCCAACGGTGCGTCCTCGCCCGCAAAATGCGGATCGACGGTCACGCCATCGATCACGAATTCCTGCCCGACGGTGATGATATCTGTTTGCGCCCCAAGGCCGGTGACCCAAACACCATCAACTGTGTCACGGATGATATCAATCGCGGCAAAATAGGTGACGTTTTGCACATCCACCGTACGAACCCCCAAGGCACCATCATCATTCAAAGTCAGGGCCGATTGCGGGATCAGATGCGCTTCTTGGCCGTCCGAGGCCACAACGATATCCGCCGTCTGCCCGTCACGGATGCCCAAGTCGGGGTTTGGCACTTCGATTTCAACGCGGAACGTCCGGGTTAGGTCATCGCCACGACGCGATACAAACGACACCATGCCTTGCAATTCCTGCCCCGATGTCAAACGCCCCCCCGCAAGGGCGCCAACCTCAACCTTGTTCACGTCAACCTCGGGTACAAAGCCCACCAACTTGATGGGGTTAAGCTGGATAATTGTCGCACATGGCGTGCCCGGCTGCATCAGCGAACCAAGCTCGGCGGTGTCTGTCTCAAGAATGCCGCCAAAAGGGGCGCGGATGGTCAAACGCACAATTTCGCGCTCGGCTGCGGCCACACCTGCGGCGGCGGCTTCTATCCCTGCTTCGGCTGACGCCACGCCCGCACGCGCCCGGCTCAGGCCCGCGGAGGCTGCTTCAAACGCGGCTTCGGCACTAATCAATTGGGTTTCTGAGGCAAATCCGTCGCCCGATAGGCGCCGCACGTTGCTTAGGTTGATCTCGCTTTCGCGCAGGCGAGCATTGCCTTCGGCGATGGCGGCTTGCGCCTCGGGCACGCGGCCCTGGGCCTCGGCCAGCCGCGCCCGCGCCTCGGCAAGTGACGCTTGCCGCGTGCCGGGGTCCAATTCGCACATGATATCCCCGGCGCGCACCGTCGCCCCTTTGCGCAATGGCTCGGAAATGACTTGGCCGGATGTCTCTGATGCCACCTGCACCTCACGCGCAGCCTCGGTCCGTCCGCGCAAGACCACCGCACTATCAACAGTTTCGGCCACCGAGCGCATGGCAACAACACGCACAATTGCCGCCTCTTCGGGCGGCTCATCCGCCCCATCCACCCCGGCAGGGCCCGTGTCATTGGCTTGTGCATAGGCGGCTAACGTGTCGCGTTCGAACACCAACATATACAGCGTCGCCGCAACAAGGATGGCAAGAAGAAGCGGGGTGGTTTTCATCATATGCCTCTTGGCAGATCAGTGTGAGTGGTACTTTGAGCCTGTATCTGAGCTTAATACGCTAAACTAACCAGTTCAGATTACAAATTTCTACGGTTTTCCACAAGACTTTTCGCAGGCGCAGCATCTTGCCGCGCGGGGCCGGATCTTCGCAAGGTCTTGGCATTCTCTATCGGTCTGCGATACAGAAAGGATTAAAGCAGAAACAAATGGTCCAAAACGGACATTCTGGGAGGCACCGTGAGCGATACCGACAGTTTTATCGAAGAAGTCAGTGAAGAGGTTCGTCGCGAAAGGCTGTATGGCTATCTCAAGCGGTACGGCTGGATTGGTGTTGTTCTGGTCTTGGGCCTTGTGGGTGGGGCTGCGTACAATGAATGGCGCAAGGCACAGGCCCAATCTGCGGCCCAAGCCGCCGGTGACACGCTGATTGCGGCCCTCGAACTGGAAGACAACGCCGAGCGCCTCGCCGCCCTCCAAGCCATTGATACAAGCGGCAGCGAAGCCCCCATCGTGGCCCTTCTCACCGCGTCCGAACAGGAACGTGACGGCGATTTTGCCGGTGCTGTGGCCACGCTTGACGCGCTGGCGGCCGATGGTTCCGTCCAAGCTGACTACCGCGATTTAGCTGCGGTAAAATCCCTCATGCTTTCTGACGGGATTGCTGACGCCCAGACCCGCCGCGCAGGCTTTGAAACCTTGGCGGCACCGGGCGAGGCCTACAGGCTCATTGCGCTCGAACAACTTGTGTTTTTGGATATGTCCGAAGGCAATTCGGACGCCGCAATGACGGGTTTGGTCAGCATTGTCGAAGACGCCGAAGTGACCGCCGGTTTGCGCGAACGCGCCATTGGTTTGATCGTCGCCTTGGGTGGTGACATCGATCCCGCTTGGAGCGACCAAGACCAAAGCCAATAAAAAAGGCACAAGATCACAAATGCCAACAAAAACCAGAACGGCAGGTGCGAAAATGACCACAGCAGGCACACAACAGCGCAACATTCGGTTGATCGCAACTGGCGGGGTTTTGACCGCGCTGATGGCCTGTTCGGGCCCAGATGTGATTTTTTCTGGCGACCGGGTCGACCTGCGCGACGGCTTGCCCAGCATCGAGCAGGCCACTCTTGACGCGTCTGCTGTGTCTTTACCGTCTACGCAAACCAACGCGTCATGGACACACCGCGGCGGCGATGCGGATCGGCGGGTGACGCATCCCGCTTTGGCCGGTTCACTTGCGCCGCTGTTTACCGTCGATATCGGTGACGGCAATAGCCGCCGCGCGCGGATCACATCCGATCCTGTTGTCGGGGGCGGGCGCATTTTCACCCTTGATGCCGGGTCCCAAGTGACCGCCATAGGGCTTGATGGGGCCGTCCAATGGACCCAAAGCGTCATCCCATCGAGTGACCGCGCCCGCGAAGCATCGGGCGGTGGTTTGGCTCTTGGCGAGACACAGCTTTTCGTGAGCACCGGATTTGGTCGCCTCATCGCGTTCGATACGGCCACAGGAAGCGTCACTTGGACCCAAGACCTCGACGCACCGGGAAGTGCGGCGCCAACCGTTGCCAATGGTTTGGTCTATGTCGTCGGCCGCGATGGCCAAGCATGGGCGCTAAGTGAAACCACAGGTCGCGTCGAGTGGCAGCTTAGCGGCACACCCTCAGGGGCTAATTTTTCCGGCGGCTCAGGCCCGGCTGTTAACGACGAGATTGCCGTGATCCCGTTTCCCTCAGGCGAAGTTTTGGGCGTCTTTCCCCAAGGCGGCTTGCGGCGATGGTCCAGCGTCATCGCCGGCGAACGAGCAGGCGAGGCCAGCGGCGCGGCCGCCACAGATATCGCAAGCGACCCTGTGATTGATGGCAACGTGGTCTACGTTGGCAATGCCGCGGGGCGTTTGGTGGCCATGTCATCGTCAAACGGCGACCGGCTTTGGACCGCAACAGAAGGTATTACATCCCCAGTTTGGCCAGAGAGCGGCGCGGTGTTTGCCGTAAACGATCTCAATCAATTGGTGCGCCTCGACGCAGGCACAGGTGCTGTGGTTTGGCGCGAACAATTGCCCATTGGACCCGACCGCAGGTGGTATCAACGCATTCGCGCGCGCACCGTGCATTACGGGCCCCTGCTTGCCGGAGGGCGCTTGATTGTAGCTTCTTCTGATGGCGTGTTGCGCCAGTTTGATCCCTCAAGCGGCTCGGCTATCGGGGACATCGCGGTGCCCGCAGGGGCGGCGTCGCATCCCGTGGTGGCCAACGGCACGCTCTATGTGATCAGCACCGACGGGCGATTGCACGCCTACCGATAAGGGTGTAGGGCTGCTGCCTGATCTCAGAAAGCATATGACATGAGCTTTACCCTCGCCATTGTGGGCCGCCCAAACGTGGGTAAATCCACGCTCTTTAATCGCCTTGTTGGCAAGAAACTGGCTCTGGTCGATGACCAACCGGGCGTAACGCGCGATCTGCGCGAAGGGGCGGCACGCCTCATGGACCTGCGGTTTACGGTGCTGGATAGCGCCGGGCTCGAGGACGCGATGGATGACAGCCTCCAAGGCCGTATGCGCCGCTTGACGGAACGCGCCGTCGAAATGGCGGATGTCTGTTTGTTTCTCATTGACGCCCGCGCCGGAGTGACACCAACCGATCAGGTATTTGCGGATATCTTACGCAAGAAAAACGCCAATGTTATTGTCGCGGCCAACAAGGCCGAGGGCCGCGCCGGGGAGGCGGGCTATCTTGAGGCCTATTCTCTTGGCCTTGGTGACCCGATCCAGCTTTCGGCCGAACACGGCGAGGGGCTCGAAGACCTCTACGAATTGGTCCGGCCCTTGGCCGACACATTCGCGGAACGCGCCGAACAAGACGCCCCTGAGGTGGATGTGGACGTCGGCGACGAAGATATAGATGCGCCGCGCATTCCCACCAAAACCAAACCGCTGCAAATTGCGGTCGTCGGGCGGCCAAACGCGGGTAAATCAACCCTCATTAACCAAATTATCGGCGAAGAGCGCCTGCTGACCGGC
>JALZWD010000116.1 GCA_023300365.1 Flavimaricola sp.
GGCCGCCGCTCGCGGCATGCGCCTCTCGCCCCGCCCGCCGTCCCGGTGTTGGTGCCCAAAGCGAGGGGCGGTGCGATGTGTGAGTGCGGACCCTCCGGGGGGAGGTGCTGGCCAAAAGAAGCAAAGGTGTGCCGCGTTATTTGCGCAGGCTAAGCCCGGATTTGGCGTCGAAAAGGTGGATCATATCGGGGCGCGGCGTGACGCCTACTTTTGTGCCCTGTTCGATATCAATTTGTCCCAATTGGTGCAGTGTAAAGCGGGTGGTATCGGAGAGGGTTCCGTAAATATAGCTTTCGGTGCCGAGCTGTTCGACCATGTTGGCCTGAACTTTGATGGGGCCATTTTTGCCGATGTCGATGTGGCTGGCGCGGATGCCAAGCTCGACTTTTTGGCCTTGGGTCACATCAAAATTATCGGGCAAGGGGATCGTCGCACCCGCGTCTAGGTCCACGGCACCGCCCCTTACGGTGCCTTTGGCAAAGTTCATCGCGGGGCTGCCGATGAAGCCCGCGACAAAGCGGTTGGCGGGGCGGTTGAACAGATCAAGTGGCCGTCCGAATTGCTCAACCACGCCTTTGCGCAGGACCGCGATTTTATCGGCCATCGTCATTGCCTCGACTTGATCGTGGGTGACGTAAATCATCGTGTTGCCCAACCGGGCATGCAGGTCGGAAATTTCGGCGCGCATGGCCACGCGCAGCTCGGCGTCGAGGTTGGAAAGCGGTTCGTCGAACAAGAAAATCTTGGGCTCGCGGACCACCGCGCGGCCAATCGCTATGCGTTGGCGTTGCCCGCCAGACAGGGCGGCCGGGCGGCGCTGCATCAATTCTTCGATTTGCAACATTCGCGCGGCCTCGTTGACGCGCGCCGTGATCTCGGCTTTGGGCATGTTCAGGTTCTCAAGCCCGAAAGACAGGTTTTGCCGCACCGACATATGCGGATAAAGCGCGTAAGATTGAAACACCATCGCCAGCCCGCGTTGTGCTGCGGGGATGTGGTTGACGGTTTGCCCCGCAATCTGCACCTCGCCTGCGGTGACGTTTTCCAGCCCCGCAATCATGCGCAAAAGCGTGGATTTCCCACAGCCAGAGGGGCCGACAAACACGCAAAATTCGCCAGATTGGATGGCCATGTCGATACCAAAGATTACATCCGTGGCACCGTAAGATTTATGAACGTTATTGAGCGTCAGGTCGGCCATTATTTGCCCCCCGTATTGGCGATGCCGGTTGTGATATATTTTTGCAGGAACACGAAGACGAGCGTGGTTGGGATCAAACTGACCACTGTCATCGCAAGGCGGTAGTGTTCTTGGGACAGGTGTTCGCCGCGGAATTCAAGGAGGCAAAGCTGAATTGTATAGGCCTCTTTGGTGGTCGCAATTGCCACCAGCGGTAGGATCAGATCATTCCAGCGCCAGATAATGCTCAGGATACAAAGCGTGGCCAATGCAGGAAGAGCCAGCGGGAGAATGATTTTCCAGTATATTTTCCATTCACTTGCCGCATCCATCCGCGCGGCCTCGATCAATTCATCTGGGATGGTCAGCATATATTGCCGCAGCAAAAACACACCCGCAGGGGTGGCAGCGCCGGGAATGATAACGCCCCAGATAGAGCCAGAAAGCCCCGTGGCGGTGATGGATTTGAACACACCCACAAGCGTGATCGTTGGTGGCACCATCAGCGTGGCGATGATGACGACAAGGAAGACGGTCTGCCCACGGAAGCGGTATTTCGAAAGCGAAAAAGCGGCCATTGAGTTGATCAAAAGGGTTAGCGCCGTGGCAATAATCGTGACCAAGATTGAATTGGTAAAGCAGGCGGCAAAATCGACGTTGACGCCAAAGGCGCGGCCTGTGAGCGGCTCAAAGTAATTGCCCCATGAGGCATCAACAACGCGGGTGGCCACGGCGCCCTCGGTGGGCACCCGCACCACCGCGTCGCTCGAATTATCCACCCGACGTGCCGGAAAAATCTCTCGGGAGGTGTCAAACGAAGGAGCGGCCCATTGTACCACCGCGCCGGTTTCGGGATCAGGGGCGGTGACAAGAATTTGGGTGACCAAACGGTTGGGCTCAAACGGGGCAACACCCAAAAACTCTGACAATAACCGCCGGTCCTCGGGCACCAACCCCCCCATGACCGCATCAAGATCAACATCTGCGCGCGCAGCACCCGACATCGTTGGATACCGAAGCAACCAATCCGGCAAACCCAATGCCGCAATCACCGCACGGGTGCGCGACGATACCAACCCTAAATGCGAGCGCATCGCGTAAAATTCGCGGCCCTCTAATCCATCAACATAGCCATCTACATCCCGCGCGGCTTGCTCCTCGTCCGACAAATCCGGCCAATTCAGCACCCAATCGGGCGCGTCCCCAATGATGAAAATCTGCCGCCCGTCCGGCCCATAAACCGTCGCCCGTGCCACCCGCTCGAAATCAGAGGGCAACAATGACAGGTCTTGTTTCTCCAACTGAAACGACGATTTGATCGAATTCAGCCCGATCCACATCACCGGCAAAAAGATCAGCAAAAAGCCAAAGATCAGATACCCATATGTCAGCCAATCCACCCAAGACAGCCGCCCGTGCCCATGCGTGCGGGTCAAAAACGCCCGCGCCCCGCTCATCCCTTGGCCTCGCGCGACGACAGCCACAGTTGGATGATGGTCAGCACGATCAGCACGCCCGCCACGATCAATGATGCGGTGGCCGCCACACCCAAACCGTTTGCCGTGGGCTGTCCACGCAAACCCGAGGTCTCGAAAATATAGGCCACCAGCGAGGTCCAGCGCACGTTCATCGCATACAGCTCTTCAAACGCCTGAAACGCTTTGATCAGGGCCAACACCATCACCACCAACATCGTCGGCATCAGCAACGGCAAAGTAATGCGCCGCAACATGCGAAATTCCGATGTGCCGTCCATGCGCGCGGCCTCGTAGAGGTCCTTGGGGATGGCTTGCAATCCGGCCAGCAGGATCAGCATGTAAAACCCAAGGTGCGCCCAAGTATAGACGAAAACGCTCCAAAACATCGTCCACGACGGATCGGTCAGCCATTGAATTGGCGCGTCGATCCATCCCCAATTCATCAAAGTCAGGGACAACACCCCTTGGCGCTTGAGGATCAAGGTCCAAAGAAAGCCAACCACCACAGGCGACAACATCACGGGATAGAAAAATACGCTGCGCCAGAACCCGCGCCCAATCACATCACGGTTCAGGGCCAATGCCGTGCACAGGGCAAAAAACACCATGATCGGCACTTGGAAAATCACGAACACAAACGTATCGGCCACGGCCTCAAGAAATTTGTCGTCCTCTTGATTGGGCATGCCCGTATCAATCGACGTCTCGGCCAACAAACGCTCAAGATTGTCGGTGCCCGCAAATGCGCGATTTTCGAAATTGATTGATTGCCCCTCGGTCACCGAAAAGCCGATGTTGATAAAGAACGGCGCAAAGGTGAACAGGCCAAAGATCAACAGATTGGGCAACAAGAAAAGATAGGGAAGCCCCGTCGCGCCAGAGATCCGCTGCGCGACCTCGATGGGCCAACCAAGAGCCGACATAAATTGGCCCCAAAGCGGGCCATTGGGCCGGACGATAACCCAGCCAAGAATGAGATAAAGGACAAAGGCGTAGGGCCAGCCAGAGGTGCCGAAGGCGTTATAAAGCGCGTCTAGCATAACGTCCTCCGGCTGGCCCTGATTTCACTTACTCAGCAATCTGAGCCGCAACATCGGCATCAATCGAAGCAAGCGCCTCGTCCAATGTGATCTCGCCTGTGATCGCTTGGGTCAGGTAGTCAGGAACAACGCCATAGATGACAAAGTTCTTGGCATACCCTTGGAACGTATAGGCCTGCGGCGTGGTCTCGGCGGCGGCGGCCGCGTTGCCCGCAAACACCTGCAAAGCCTGCGCTACGGCGGGCGATGCATCACCGTAGTCCACACCAGACGCCTGAAGGCCCTGATGCGCGGGAATGTTGCGTGTCGCGGCGGCAAAGGCACCGGCGTTTTCCTCGGTGGCAAGGAAGTCGATAAACATCGCCGCTGCCTCGGGTACATCGGTGCTGTTAAACGCTACGATACCGGCACCGCCGGGCATTGCGCCACATCCGCCGGGACCACATGGGATCGGCACGGCCTTCCAATCGAAATCGGTGATGTCGTTGGCATATGAATTGATCATCCAAGACCCAGACATGTGCATCGCCACATCACCCGACAAAAACAACGGAGCAGCATTGCGGTACGCAGTGCCCGATCCCGCAGGCCAGCCCTCGGCAGGCATTAGCCCGCTTTCGTGCCATCCAACAAACGTCTCGGCAAAATTGCGAAAACCGTCATCCACAAGGATCGGGTTGCCCGCATCATCAAAGAACGCGGCACCATAGGAAAACGCAGGGCCCGCCATCCGGTGCGCTGTGCGGTCCATCGCAAGACCCGCAGTAAGACCAAGCGTGTCTTTCACTTCGATAAGCGCTGTGGCCCAATCATCCCATGTGGCCCCATCGCCGGGCATATCCACGCCCGCATCCTCAAACATCGACACGTTCACATAGGGGCCAGTCACGGTAAGGCCCGTCATCCAGCCATAGATGCCATCCGATGATCCGGGCGCACGAAACCACCCAAGTGTTGCGCCATAGGCATCTTCCCAAGCGGCATTGTCCACATAGGGCGCAAGGTCGAGGTAATATTGGTTAAGGCCACCAAGGTTGGTCACACGCGCCACATCAGGGGCGGCTCCAGACTGAAGCTGGTTTTCCAACTGGTCGCGCACGATGTCGTATCCCACAACATCCATCGCAACCGTGTGGCCCGTGGCGGCGGTGAACGCACCAAGCATGCCGCTGATTACTTCGCATTCATTGCTGTCTTGATAGCACAAAAAGCTCACTTCGTCGGCCTGAGCGGCAACAGCGCCCCCCAGGATCGTCGCGGACAGTGCCGCCATCTTTACAGTGTATTTCATGGTTTCCTCCCTTAGAAATACTGGTTGTACGGGGCTCTTGATTGGCCCCTATGATATCGTCCCAAAGCTTCCTTTATGGAAAACCAAAGGATCCGCTTCGCCGGTGGTAACGCGCACCACACGGGTAATGATGATGGTATGATCGCCCGCCAAATGATGGGCGTATTCCTCGCATTCAAACCGCGCCAAACAGCCACTGAGCAGGGGCGGACCATCGCCATTGTCAGCCATCGGCAAACCCTCGAATGCATAGGCGTTCTTGGTGAACGCCATGCAGTCGGCCTTTTGCGCATTCGACAGAACGTGAATGGCGCTGAGCGGGTTTGCGTCAAACGCAGGCTTGCGCTTGCTGTCGTTGCCAATGCTCCAAAGCACCAGCGGTGGGTCAAGCGACACACTGGCAAAACTGTTGACCATGATCCCCACAGGCCCCCGCTCGGATTGCGTGGTAATCAGCGCCACACCGGTGGCAAACGTGCTCAGTGCGTCGCGGAACTCACGTGTATCAACAGGGCAGGCTTGCGTCATCTACGGCACCTCATGCCCGTTGGCGCATTCATAAAGCTCAAACCATTGCTGGCGGTCCATGATCACACGGCTTGCGGCATCAAGCGCCGAGATCCGGTTCATATTGTTGGTGCCCATCACCGGCATGACCCCCGCCGGATGCGCCATAAGCCACGCCACCGCAATCGCATCAGGCCCAACGCCCTGCTCGGCCCCCATCTGCGTCAGCATGGCAAGCAAACGGCTGTCGGACTGCGCAAACAGCGATCCACCCCCAAGCGGCGACCACGCCATCGGTTTGATCCCGCGTTCCTGAAGGTATGCGACATCGCCATTGGTAAAGGCGTCATTGGTCACCAATGAAATCTCGATCTGGTTTGTCACCAGCGGCGTCTTCATTGCCGATTGCAGCAACGTCCAATCATGCAGCTTAAAGTTCGAAACACCGACGCTGCGCACCTTGCCACTGGCCACAACCTCATCAAGTGCGGCCCCCGTCTCGTGGTGGTCCATCATCGGGTCGGGGCGGTGGACAAGCAGACAATCAATCGTCTCGATCCCCATCAGGCGCAACGAATGCTCAACCGAGGCCACGATATGCGCGCGCGATGTGTCGTAATACTTCACCCGCGCATCCGCATACCGCCCCATGGGCGCGACGATATCGCACTTGGTCACAATCTCGATCTGATCGCGCAGGGCAGGGGCGGCACGCAGCGCGGCGCCCATGATCTCTTCGGCCTCATAGCCGCCATAAATATCGGCCTGATCCATCGTGGTGATGCCTTGCGACAAACAGCTTTCGATCTTGCGCTGCACATAATCAGGCGAAGTGTCAGTGTCGTCGCCCAACCGCCACATCCCATAGATAATGCGGCTAAACGTTAGATCG
>JALZWD010000117.1 GCA_023300365.1 Flavimaricola sp.
TCTAAGGGTGAGGGCAGGGCCCAACACGTTAAAACAGGTCAATGGGGGTTGCCTTGTTCTTGCGGTCTCGTGAGAGGCGCTCTTCATCCGGGTTTGCAAGCCGTTCGCGCATGTCACCCAGCTTAACCGATGCCAATGCCTCGATGAGACGAATACTCGGTCGGCCTTGCGCCGCAGTCGCGAGTTGGTCCACAAACTCGCGCAAACCGTCAAGCGATTGGGTCAGCAGATCGAAATCTTGCATTAATTGACGGTGGCTCCCCAGGTCAGTTGCGTATCCATTCTTCTGGATGACCTCGGAGAGACAATCCTCAAGGTTTGCCGCAACATACTTTAAGCTCGCCAGCTCAATCGCGAGGCCACGCATGACCGCGTCGGGTGGGCCATAATTTGGTAGATCCTCAGGCATCATAATCGTCCAACGACACTTTCGATGCAGGTCCGCATGGCTTGGGGGGTGAACGGTTTTTTGATCATGTTATTGAGACCCATAGACCGTCCCTTTTCAACGATTTCGGGCGTGGGGCTTCCTGTTACCAAAATAAAACCGATGCGAGACGTCGAGGCATTTTGCCGGAGCGCCTGCAAAAGGCCCAATCCATCCATTTTGGGCATATTCATATCCGACAAGACCAAGTGAACCGGTTGTGCAACAAGACGCTGCAAGGCAGCCTGCCCATCATTTTCCGTGGTATATTTCATGATACCGTTCGCCTCTAAGGCCTGCGTGATGAGCCCCCGACTTGTCGTCATGTCATCAACCACCATCACCGTTAGGCTGTCTTTCAAGCTCATTTTGTCGTCTCCCTATTCGGCTGTGTCGTCTTCCAATTTCGTAAGGTGCAGCCAAGCGTGTCACTCTTTGCGATACGTCGTCACGCCGACAGGCGCCAATCCATGTTGAGGCGGATTTGAAACGCGTTCCGAGTGCCCTATGAAAAGGTGACTTCCTTTCCGCATTTTGTCGGAAAAGCGTTGCCAAAGCTGGGCCTGGGTCTCTTTTTCAAAATAGATTGCGACGTTCCGGCAAAAAATCACATCGAACGGCCCACTGACAGGCCAATCCGCGATAAGATTAATTTTACCAAACGATATCAACGATTTGATGCCTGCGCCTGCACGAATTTCACCACTTGGGTCAGTCTCAAAATAGCGATCGAAAAGCTGCTGTTCTTGTTGAGGAACCAAATCGGATTGGTACACACCATCGACCCCAACCTTCAGAACTTCGGGATCAATGTCGGTCGCAAGTATCTTGATGTCCAAGGCCCCCGCTTTGGGACAGAGGTCCAATACCGTCATTGCAATCGAATACGCTTCTTGACCAGATGAGCATCCCGCCGACCAAATTCGGACCCGACCGCCATTTTCGGCGGACCTAATCATCTCGGGCAAGGCGTCGTTTCGAAAGGTATCGAAATGGTGTCGTTCACGAAAAAAATGCGTCACGTTAGTTGTTAGAGACGACAAGAGATTGTCGACCTCATTCGCGCTATCGAGCGGCGATGTCAGCAGCGCAAGGTATTCGTCAAACGACGAGAGCCCAATCCCGCGAAGTCTTTTTGACAGGCGTGACAACACCAATTGCTTTTTGGCCAAGGGCAATGCCAGACCAAATTTTTCAAGCGCTATATCAGCGATGACACCAAACTGAACATCCGTGAGATCGAATGCTTTGTCTTGCCGCATGCTGTTTGAAATGGGGTTTGCTGATGCCATGCCCTAGGGCTCCCCAGTGGTATGAATAACCGCGCGCAAATCCAAAATTCGGATGAGATCTTCATCCGCCGAAAAGACACCCACGACGCTTCGCCGGGTTTCTTCCGATTGGACGTCCGGCGTTTCCTGAATTTGATCGGCTTCGACCGTTAGTATCTCAGAAACCGATTGCACCAATAGCCCCACAGTTTGATCGTCGCAGGCCACAATAACGATCACGTTCCGGGCATTCCGTTCGATCGACGGCAATCCAAATCGAGCCGCCAAATCGATGATTGGAATGACAGCGCCCCGCAAATTAATCACCCCCAAGACATCCGCTGGCGAATGGGGCAGGGCGGTTACCGGCGTCCAGCGCCGCAACTCGAGAATTTGACGAATTTCGATGCAAAAGAGTTGGTCGCCGGCAGTCAGTGCTACGAATTCCATCGTCTTATTTTCAATGACGTCAGCATGCATCTGCATGAGCAATCTCCTTAAAGGGCATCGTCGCCAAATCGGTCATGGCGACACCATCGGTTGAAGCGACCAGATTGGATGGGTCTAAAATGAGGGCAATTTTACCGTCGCCGAGAATAGTGGCGGCGGAAACGCCGGGTATATCGCCGTAGCTTTCTCCAAGCCCTTTGACGACCACTTGGCGTTGGTCAAAAATAGCGTCGACGGCGAAAGCGCAAAATCCTTTGGTTTGGGTATCAACCAGAAGACAAACCGCCCGGCTTTCCTCGTGGTCGTCAATCGAAAACCCGAGCCGATCCGCGACATCGATCACCGGAACAAAGCTGCCGCGAATGGAGAGAAGAAATTCACGAGGGCCGATTTGATGCAGATCGCGCGGCGTTGGTCGGATCGTTTCTACAACCGAGGCAATGGGCACAACGATGGTTTCGCCCGCAACGGACACGACCATCCCGTCCATAACCGCCAAGGTGAGTGGCAAAACAATAGTAAACGTGGTGCCACGACCGGGTTCGGAACTGATGCTGACGCGGCCACCAAGCCCGGCAATGGCATTCTTGACGACGTCCATTCCGACACCGCGCCCCGATAGATTGGACACCTGTGAGGCCGTCGAAAACCCGGGTAAAAACAACAGGTTGTCAATTTCACTTTCGTTGAGCTCAATATCTGCTGCGATGAGACCTTTTGAGATGGCAATGTCGCGAATTTTCTCTCTGTTGAGACCAGCCCCATCATCGCGCACTTTGATGTATGTATAGACCCCAAGGCAGGTGTCGTAGGCTTTGCCCGTCAATCCAGCCTCTTCCCAT
>JALZWD010000118.1 GCA_023300365.1 Flavimaricola sp.
GTTTGCCGTAGAATGTGTTGCCGCGCATCCATGTGCTTTCGCCACGAGACAGCGAGAGAGAACGGACATGGTCAAGCTGTTCGCGCAGTTCGCCTTCGTCGACCAACTCGGCGAGGCGGATGGTTTTGGTGCGGTTGATCAACGAGAAGGTGACGTTGGTATCGGGTTTGTTGCGGAACACCGATTGGCACATCAGCAGTTTGTAAAAATCGGTATCAATCAGCGAGCGGACGATTGGGTCAATCTTCCAGCGGTGATTGTGGACGCGGGTGGCGATATCTACCATGTGGCGGTTTCCTCAGAGGCTTCGCGGTAATTTGCGGCTTTGGGCGTCTGGGGGCAAGGGAATTTGCGAACCGGGGCCTTAGGTGCCGGGATGCGATTTGGCGTATTCTTCGGCACGCAGGGCGAGGCTGTCGTTTGGATCAACGCCCAACAGCTCTTCGATAATCCGCAACAGGGCGTTTTCCTCGCGGTGCTCAATCCCATCGGCGAAGACCACGCTCCACATCGCGGCCACAATGGCGCGGCGTTGACCAAGTGGGATGTCTTTGTGCATTTTGCCAACCAATTCCAACGCGCTTGGCCATTCTTCTTGAATTTCCTCGCACGCCATCCGCATTTTGGTGGCCACCGCAGGGCTCAGGCCATGGCGATGCGCAAGAACCGCCTCGATTTGTTCGACCTCTTGAAAAAGATAGGCTTCGTCGATCTTGGCGGCGTGCACCAATAATGCGCCCAAGATCAGGTCGTCCTGACTGGCGGGCAGGTCAACTGACATGGTCTTTTGACGGCGAAATGAAAAGAAACGGCGAAGCATTGGGTGGCCTTGGGGTTGTCACAATAAGATTGGACACAAACACATGCATTACCTTGGGTAAGGGGGAAAGGGATGCGAAAAAACGCATGTTGGTTTTGGGCCCGCAACCATAAATTGATCCACCCATCAGGCAATAAAACCAAGGGTTTATTAGGCCGCCATCTGTTCCAGCCGCTCAAAGTCTGCGCGCCCGGGCTTGATCCGGCAAAGCGTGTTCTTGGGCACCGCTGTCCAACGGTCGGGCGGGAATGAGGGCGTGGGTCAAAGCTGCGAGACCCGCGACAGCAAGCCAGACCGCAAACCCAAGGGCAAAACGCATATGCCCGAAGTGATCGGCGCACACCGGATGAGTGGTGATCTTGATGACGTGTTGCGCGTGCGTGTCGCGGATGTCGCGGCATACGACACTTTCTACAAACGCCTGACATCACGCGTTTGCGTCTCGGATATCTCGACCAGTTTCGTTATGGAGGATATTAAGGACACCACTGCCCTGCCACTTGGATAAGTAGAGACCCATGGACGACAAAATCGCCACCACCGCCGAAGCCATCGAGGCCGCCGCTATGCCCCGCTTGCACGAGGTGCACACCGACCCGGACCGCCCGGCCCCCAATGCCAACGACCTGCCTGCCGAAATGCAAGGCCCGCCCGAACAGAAAAGCCCCGCACGCTGGGCCTACGAGCGTTTGATCGTTTATATCCAGAACTTTGAGAAAACCTTGGATAACGAACACGAGGTGGCGATGGGGTTTGTCGGCGGCGATGCCGGTGTGATCCGCATTGAGGGGATGGGCTATTTTGATCCCGATCTGGTCACATTTTACGGCAGCGATCCAACTGGCGCCAAGACCCAGCTTATTCAACATGTCACACAGCTTAATGTGATGTTGCGGGCCCTGCCCAAACATGTGGATCAGGCCGAGCCAAACCGCATCGGCTTTCAACTCGCGGGTGGTTTGGAAAAAGACGAAAATGCCACAGGTAAGGACGGGTGACATTGGCCGTCGGATCGGCTAGCACCGCGACAAACGATCTATCGTAAGGAAACGTATCAATGGCCGATCACGAGCACGGAAGCATGGACAGCAGCGTTCATGAAAAGACATTTGCCGGTTTTATCACACTGGTGACGCGCGCATCGATTGTCATCATTGTGGCGCTTGTCTTGTTGGCCTTGGTCAACGGCTGATCTTGGGATGAATACGCGCCTCACGCGTCGTGCATTCTTGGCTGGGGCGCCTTTGGCGCTTGCTGGTTGCGCCGCCGAGCCGGTTTGGGCGCCCGACGCACAGGTCGCACGCGCCGCATATCAACACCCCGGTCCCCCGATGCTGACGCTGTTTACCACCCGCAATGTCGGATCGGGCAGTGGCGCGCATTCGGGTCTTATGGTCAACGCCCACGAACGCGTGTTGTTTGACCCTGCGGGCACCTTTGGGGCGCCTTCCCTGCCCGAACGGAATGACGTGATTTTTGGCATGACGCCGCGTGTGGTCGAATATTACACCGGCTATCATGCCCGCACATCCTATTATGTGGTCGAGCAACAGCTTGAGGTGACACCCGCCGTGGCAGCCCAAGCATATCAATTGGTGACGAATTACGGCGCCGTGCCCAAGGCAGGCTGCGCACGCGCCACAACCCGCGTTTTGCAACAATTGCCCGGCCTTGAGGGGATGCGGGTCTCTTGGTTCCCTGACAAACTTGAGGATCAATTCGCCCGCCTACCGGGCGTCGTCACCATTGAGCACCGTGAAACCGATGCCGATGATCGCAGCGATTTGGACCAAACCCTATAGCG
>JALZWD010000119.1 GCA_023300365.1 Flavimaricola sp.
CGGCATCGGCCATTTGCGGCACCCATTTTGGGCTAACGAAACTTGTCACTTCGATTTTGGACAGGCCAGTGTCGGACAACATATCCACCAGCCGCACTTTATCGGCGGTGCTGATCTGCGCCGCTTCATTCTGAAGGCCATCACGCGGACCCACCTCAAATAGGGTGACAAAATCACTCACGGCAGCGGCTCGTAAAAATCTTTGGCATACAGGCGCGCCTCGCCCGGTTTTGGCAATGAGGCTCGGTAGCCGGGCCGCTCTTCGATCCGCGCGAGCCATGCTTGTAGGTTGGGAAACCCGTCCGTCCGCGCAAATTTTTGCGACATATAAAGCGCCTGTCCCACGGCCACATCAGCGGCAGAAAAAGCGTCGAGTATCCACTCGCGCACCGCCAGGCGCTGTTCTAATGCCGCGTAACATTTGCCCAAACGCCGCGGCTCAAGCTGGGTGATAATCGGGCTGCGCATGTGGTCTTCGTAAAGGGCCACGTGCTGTTGCGTCAGCGCGGCGGAATGTTGTGAAATGGTCTCGGCAAAATGGACATAAGTCAGCCAATCGGCACGTTCCTTGTGATCCGCAGCACGGCCCAAACCAGCCGCAGGAAAGCGCTCGCACAGCACCTCAATCATTGCACCAGATTCCCAGATATAGTCGCCATTCAACTCAAGTGCAGGCACACGTCCAACAGGGTTAACTTTTAGAAATTCCTCTGACCTCAATGACTTATCGAATGTCCAACCTTGGACATCAAAATCTACACCCAATTCATGCAGCAACCAAAGCACCCGCATGGACCGCGTCTCAGGGCAATGATGAAGCCGGATCATGCCTCATCCTCGAGTGTGATAAGCATGGTTCCATCGCTTACTTGATCGCCCGCTTTGGCCATCACTTCGGCCACGATACCGTCGCGTGGGGCGCGCAAGGTATGCTCCATTTTCATCGCTTCGAGCAGCATCAAGGCGTCGCCTTGCTTGACCACCTGACCTGCTTTGGTCGCGACAGACTTGACCAGCCCCGGCATGGGCGCGACCACCGCGTCGCCCCCCACATCGGACGTGGCCGCGACCAGCGGATCGGTGAGGGAAAAAGTATATGCCGCGCCATTGTCAAAGACGCTCACGCCCGGCGACGCGCGGACGGCATTCACCCGCCGTCCATTGAGAATGAAGCCCGTATCCCCGTCGGCAACAACCGTGATCTCTTGTGCTTGGCACACGAACCAATCGTCGCCAAGATCGGTGACCGAAACATCTGCCGCGTCCAACTTGACATGATAGGCCGCCGCCCCCCAATGCCGCCAGCCACGCAGATCGCCCCAAGGGCCGCCCGTCGGCGTAAGAACATCAAGCGCGACCAAAGCGGCCAGCGCCCGGATGTCGGTCCCGGCATCACTCTCCGACGTCAGCCTCTCTAATTCACGCGCAATCAGGCCGGTATCCACATTGCCGGCGACAAATCCGGCGTCGCGGCTGAGGGCATGGAGAAAGCCAAGATTGGTGACCGAACCCGCGACATGTGTGGCCGCAAGTGCTGCGCTTAACTGGTTCAAAGCGGCCGCCCGCGTGGGGCCGTGTACGATCACCTTGGCGATCATCGGGTCATACCACGGGCTGATCTCGTCGCCCTGCCGGACGCCGCTGTCGATGCGCGCGTGTGACGCAAAGCGGAGGTGTTCCAGCGTGCCCGTTGCAGGAAGGAACCCCTTTGGAACGTCCTCGGCATAGACCCGTGCCTCAAAGGCGTGGCCGTTGATCTGTAGATCGGATTGCGCGAAAGGAAGCGCCTCGCCTGACGCGACGCGCAGTTGCAGCTCAACGAAATCGAGACCTGTGATTGCCTCGGAGACGGGGTGTTCAACCTGCAGGCGCGTGTTCATTTCCATGAACCAAAAGCCGTCATCGCGCAGCGGGCCAGAGCCATCGACGATGAATTCCACCGTGCCCGCGCCTTGGTATCCGATGGCTTGTGCGGCCTCGACCGCCGCTTTGCCCATCGCGGCGCGGACATGTTCGGTCATGCCCGGTGCGGGGGCTTCTTCGATCACCTTTTGGTGGCGGCGCTGGAGAGAGCAGTCGCGTTCAAACAGGTGCACGACGTTGCCGTGGCTGTCGCCGAAAACCTGTACTTCGATGTGGCGGGGATTTTGAATGAACTTTTCGATCAAACAGGCGGCGTCGCCAAAGCTGGCCTGTCCTTCGCTTTGCGCACCTGCCAACATTTCGGCGAAATCTTCGGCGCGTTCGACCAAACGCATGCCTTTGCCGCCGCCGCCCGCGCGGGCTTTGATCATCACCGGATAGCCGATTTTCGCGGCCTGTTTGGCGAGGAACTCTGCGTCTTGTTTGGCCCCGTGGTATCCGGGCACGATGGGCACGCCGGCTTTGGCCATCACATCCTTGGCCGCGTCCTTAAGGCCCATTGCGCGGATGGCGTCCGCCGAGGGGCCCACGAAAATGAGGCCCGCTTTGGTGACCTGTTCGACGAAATCGGGGTTCTCAGAAAGGAAGCCATAGCCGGGGTGGATGGCTTGCGCGCCGGTGGCGCGTGCGGCTTCGATGATCCGGTCGCCGCGCAGGTAGCTTTCGGCGACGGCGGGTGGTCCGATGTGGACGGCTTCTTGCGCCAGTGCGACATGTTTGGAGCCCGCGTCGGCGTCGGAATAAACCGCGACAGTGGCGATGCCGAGACGGTGCGCGGTGTCGATGATCCGGCAGGCGATTTCGCCGCGGTTGGCGATGAGGAGTTTAGCGATCATTTATCTTCCTCAAGGTGTCTAAGACGGACGTCAATGGTGGAAATTTCTGGATAAATGTAAACGTTCCAAGAATGCGGGACTCTTGATGCGACATCACCCCAAAACCTATTTTCGCAAATCGTTTGCGATAACCTCACACACAGCGTGGCGCCCCAGTTTTGCACCGTGAGATCGATTGCTGGGCATCCGCTTGTGACGTCGGCCAACAAAGCACCATCAATCCATACTTCGTACCGCGCAAAATCTGCTCCCGCGCATGGACCTCCACTGGCTCTTGGTGTGTTTTGAAAGGCCTTAACGACCTCAACCGTAAATGTCGGAAATTCACAACTTCCGATGCGAAAAGGAAGATCGCGATCTGTTCTGCCATGGACATGTAGGCCAGGTTGATCCATCGGAATGCCGTGCGACGCATCAAGCCCAGAAGAGCGCATGTTGAAATAGGATTCATCGCCAAAACACTGGTACGCAAGTGCGCTTGCGGTCACATCTGCAAACGCGCTGTAGGGATAGAGCGCGAGGAGAATGATGAAAATTCTTCTCACATCCGAAACACGCCAAACTGCGTGTCCTCCACGTCCGCATTCAACGCCGCCATCAGCGACAGCCCCAGCACATCCCGCGATTTGCGCGGATCAATAATCCCGTCATCCCAAAGGCGCGCAGAAGCATACAAAGGATGCGATTGCTCTTCGAACATATCAATCGTCGGTTGTTTGAACGCGGCCTCTTCCTCGGCCGACCATGCCTCGCCCTTCCGCTCAATCGCGTCACGTTTCACGGTGGCCAGAACGCCCGCCGCCTGTTCGCCGCCCATGACCGAGATGCGCGAATTGGGCCATGTCCAAAGGAAACGCGGGTCGTATGCGCGGCCGCACATGCCGTAGTTGCCCGCCCCGAAAGAGCCGCCAATGATCATGGTAATTTTGGGCACGCTTGTGGTGGCCACGGCCGTGACAAGCTTGGCGCCGTCCTTGGCAATGCCGCCGCTTTCGTATGTTTCGCCAACCATAAAGCCAGTGATATTTTGCAAAAATACCAGAGGAATTTTGCGCTGAGAGCAGAGTTGCACAAAATGAGCACCCTTTTGGGCGCTTTCGGAAAACAGCACGCCGTTGTTGCCGATGATGCCCACATGCATGCCCCATATGCGCGCAAAGCCGCAGACGAGCGTGGTGCCATAGCGGGCTTTGAATTCGTCAAACTCACTCCCATCCACCACTCGCGCGATCACCTCGCGAACGTCATAGGGCGTGCGCAGATCGGCGGGGACCACGCCGAGGATTTCGGACGGATCATAGGCAGGGGGCACGACGTCATGTAAGGTGCGGCTTGGCGCACCGCCCCCCAATGATGTCACCGCTTGGCGTGCGAGGGCCAGCGCATGCGTATCGTCCTCGGCCAGATAATCGGCCACGCCGGACAGGCGCGTATGCACATCACCGCCGCCAAGCGCCTCGGCCGTCACCACCTCACCCGTCGCCGCTTTGACCAAGGGTGGCCCGGCAAGGAAGATTGTCCCTTGTTCTTTCACAATGATCGTCACGTCCGACATGGCGGGCACATATGCGCCGCCCGCGGTGCACGATCCCATGACCACGGCGATCTGTGCGATGCCCTTGGCGCTCATCCTTGCTTGGTTGAAAAAGATGCGGCCGAAATGGTCGCGGTCGGGGAACACCTCGTCCTGATTGGGCAGGTTCGCGCCACCACTATCGACAAGGTAGATGCAGGGCAGATGGTTCGCCTCGGCGATCTCTTGGGCGCGTAAATGTTTCTTAACAGAGATCGGGAAATAGGTGCCGCCCTTAACCGTGGCGTCGTTGCACAGCACCATCACTTCACGTCCCTGCACGCGCCC
>JALZWD010000120.1 GCA_023300365.1 Flavimaricola sp.
CTTCCGATCTCGTGGATATATATCCGCAGAGACCGCCGCCCAAGACTATGATCTTTCGGCGACTGATATCGCCGAGGTCGCAGCGGCAATCGCACGTGGCGATCCGATTTAAAGACGCGTCGGGCCGATATCCTTGCCTGCACGCGCCGCGTTCTCTTTGGGGTGATTTCCGTCCGGAATTGCCGGTTTCTACATGCAATCGCGCTCCCAAGCCGTGCACCAATAAAACGAGCTCGCCAAACTAGTATGCCAGACTAGTATTTCAGATTATAGACAGTTACAAACAAGGGGTACGCAATGGCGCCCACCCTGCCCCAAGCACGCACAGGGCTTTGTTGTGGTGAGGCCGTAAATGGCCAAGACATACGGGCCAAAGGATTGAAATGAACGTCAAGAACCACTTCCCCGGGAATGAGGCCGCTCTTGAAACGGTTGCAGATGGGCTCAGCCGTAAAATCGGCGCCCATAACGATAACCTGATGGTCGTCGAAGTGCATTTTGAGGCGGGCGTCACCGCGCCAATGCACCACCATGTCCACGAACAGATCACTTATGTTATTTCGGGCAAATTCGAATTTACCGTCGGCGACCAGACCTATGTCGTGGCTGCCGGCGACTCTTTGTACAAACAACCCAACATCGAACATGGCGCGACGTGCCTTGAATCCGGCACTTTGCTGGATGTCTTTACGCCGCACCGGGAAGATTTCCTTTAAATGACTATGACCAACACATCGGAGAACACATCATGAGCAAACCCATTATTGGCTTTATCGGCCTCGGCCTTATGGGCGGCAACATGGTGGAAAACCTTCAAACCCGCGGGTTTGAACTGGTTGTTATGGGCCGCAAGAAAGATGTGGTTGATGCTGTGCTGGCACGCGGCAATGCGCGTGTTGCGGCATCGCCCAAAGAATTGGCTGCGGCCTGTGATATCATCATGCTCTGCGTCACCACATCCGAAGTTGTGGAATCGCTTGTCTATGGAGACGACGGTATCCTTGCCGGGATCAAACAAGGCGCGACCTTGATTGATTTTGGCACCTCCGTTCCCACCTCAACACAAAAAATTGGCGCAGACTTGGCTGCCAAAGGTGCGGGCATGATCGACGCCCCGCTTGGCCGCACGCCCGCACATGCCAAAGACGGCCTCCTCAACATCATGGCCGCAGGCGACGAAGGCACCTACAACAAGGTCAAGCCGGTCTTGGACGAGCAAGGCGAGAATGTCTTTTACCTTGGTGCCCTTGGCGCCGGCCATGTCACGAAACTGATCAACAATTTCATGGGCATGACCACCGCCACCGCCATGAGCCAAGCCTTTGCAATCGCCGACCGCGCGGGCGTTGACCGGGCACAATTGTTTGACATCATGTCAGCGGGCCCGTCAAATTCGCCCTTCATGGCATTTTGCAAAAAATACGCAGTCGATGGCATCAGCGATCTTGGATTTTCCATAAACAACGCCAACAAAGACTTGGCCTATTTTCTTAAGATGGCCGAAGATCTGGGGACCCGCGCTGAAATCGCCGAAGGCACATCCAACAACCTCGCCGCCGCCGTTGACGCGGGCATGGGCGACGCGAACGTTCCAGAAATCTTCGACTATTTCATGAAGCTCGAACGCTAGGGTCGGCGCATTTGCCGTCGCCTTGACGGTCAGTCGAGCGCGCTACAAATGATCAAGCGGCCATCCCAAGGGGTGGCCGCTGTCTTTTGTACCCTTATCGTGACCTTCAAAGAGCGCACCGTAAAGCCCGGCGCCCTCCCCGAAGATCACTCAGTTCCAAAGCAGATTTGGCAGGGTCATTGAGATGGCCGGAATGAACGTAATCATCATCAGCGCCACGAATATCGCGAGATAGAACGGCCAGATGGTGCGAATAGCTGTCTCCATCGGCAACTTGCCAACCGCGCAGCCAACGAAAAGACACGAGCCCACCGGCGGAGTACAAAGCCCCAAACCAAGGTTGACCAACAAGATCATCCCAAATTGAACCGGATCAATGCCCAGCGCATTTGCCACCGGCAAAAAGATCGGCGTACAGATCAGGATAAGGGCCGCCATATCCATGATCATGCCCAACAACAGCAAAACCGCATTGATCATCAACAAGATCAGGATCGGGTTTTCCGTGATCCCGGTCAGCAGAGTAACCATCTGTGTCGGCACGCGGTAAAAGGTCAGCATATACGCAAATGCGGCGGCGCAAGCGATAAGGATCATCACCATCGCCGTCGTCTTAACCGATTGGTTCACGGCTATCTTAAAGTTGGCCCAAGTGATCGAGCGGTACACCAACAACGTCACGAGGAAGGCATAGATCACACCAAAGGCACCAGATTCCGTCACCGTAAACACACCCGACAGCACGCCGCCTACGATGATCACGGCTGTCATAAGGCCGGGGATTGCGCCGATAAAGGCGAACATCAACGCGCTCCATCCGGGAAACTGTTCGGCCTGATAGCCGCGCTTGATCGCCACGATATACGCGGCAGTGGCAAGGCAAATACACATCAAGATGCCCGGCACCACGCCCGCCAAGAACAACTTAGAAATCGACACGGCACCGCCGGCCGCAATCGCATAGATGATCATGTTGTGGCTCGGTGGAATGATGATGCCCGCAATCGACGAGGTGACTGTCACGTTCACCGCATAGTCGGCATCATATCCTTTGTCTTTCATCACCGGGATCAGGATCGAACCCAAGGCTGAGATATCGGCGATGGCAGACCCAGAAATCCCGCCAAACAACATTGACGACAAGACGTTCACAATGCCCAATCCGCCGCGCACAGCCCCCACAGCGGCCTGTGCAAACTTAACCAATCTGATGGCAATGCCGCCGTGGAACATCAATTCCCCGGCAAAAATAAAGAACGGTATCGCGAGCAGCGAAAATACGTTGATGCCAGCAATAATTCTTTGGAACCCAATCATCAAAGGCAAGCCTTCGAACCAAAATGCGCTGATTGCGGAGATACCCAATGCAAAAGCAACAGGTGTGCCAATCGCTACGCAAAAAGCGAAGACGCCAAGAAGTAATAACAGTCCCATAAAAAGGCCCTATTCGATGCTGTCGGTGCGCGTATCGCGCCCAATAAGATGCCGGACCAAATGGCCGAGAGAAAAGACGAGGATCATGCCACCACAGATCGTCAACGGCAGTGACCGCAGCCCTTCAGGCCATTGAATAAGTGGGATGAGAGATTTCCATTTGAAAATCGTCAGCTGGCCTCCGTACCACATCATCAGGCCGCCAAATACCGCCAGAAAAAGGTCGGTCAGCAAGACAAAGACAGACCGAACTTTGCGCGCGACGATTTTGCGAAAAATCACAACTGAGAGGTGGGTGTTCTCATATATGCCGATGCCCGCGCCCAAAAATGCGATCAACATAACAAGCAAAAGCGAAAGCGGATCAACCCAAGTCGGCGTATCGTTCAAAACGTAACGTCCATAAACTTGGTAGCCCAACAGCAGCGTCATCAAAACCAGTGCGCTTCCTGCGACGACGCGACATACCCAAACGACAGCTCGAAAAAACGCGTCAATCGGCCCTAGTCCGGTCTGCTTGTTTGGAGTGTCGCTCATTCAATATGGCCTCTACCTGAGAATAAACGCCCGGCTTACTTGCCGGGCGCCATAGAGATTTTGACAGGATCGATTACTCGGTCGAACGTGCCAATTCGATCAGCTCTGCCATGTCAGGGTTTGCGGCCAAATAGTCGGCATAAACCGGTGCCATTGCATCCTGGAATGGTGTCTTGTCTTCGATCTCGTTGATCTGAACACCAGCGGCTTCAACCGCTTCGCGGCTTGCCTGTGTCTGTTCGGCCCACAACTCGCGCTGATAAACCGACGCTTCTTCTGCCGCGGCAACCACTGCTGCTTGCATGTCGTCGGACAATGCTTCGAACTTGGCTGTGTTCACACAGATGCACTCAGGAATGATCAGGTGCTCAGACAGCGAGTAGAACCCTGCAACTTCAAAGTGGCCAACCGACTGGAACGACGGCAGGTTGTTTTCTGCGCCATCCACAACACCTGTGCTCAGCGACTGGTACACTTCGGAGAACGCCATTGGTGTGCCGTTGCCGCCCATGGCGTTAACCATGCCTGTGAACAGATCGTTGTTCATTACGCGGATTTTCATGCCTTCAACGTCAGCAGGCGTCTGGATTGGGCCTGTGTTGTTATAGAACGAACGCGCGCCAGCGTCGAACCAACCGATAGGCAAGATGCCCGCATCGGCCATCGCGGCCGAAACGCTATCGCCTGC
>JALZWD010000121.1 GCA_023300365.1 Flavimaricola sp.
GGCCGCAAACACCGCGCCCACCACCGCCTTTTGGAAGAGGCCGCACTATATTACACCAACCGCGGTGCACTGCGGATCGACCTTGGTTGCGTCGATACCCAATCCGCCTCCGGCCTTGCCCGCTTTAAAATCGGCACGGGTGCCACGATCCGGCCCTTGGGCGGCAGCATGATACGCTTTGCCCCTGTATGGCCGCTGGCCTTGGGCGGCACAGACAGATAAACAACCCCCAGACCTTCTTTGGGACCTTGCCGATGCCCACAACCATCCTTTCTCGCTGCGAAGCTCACGGGCTGCGCCTCACCGAGCAACGCCGCATCATCGCCCGCGTGCTCGATGCTGCCCAAGATCACCCCGACGTTGAGGAATTGCACCGCCGTGCGGCCAATGTGGATGACAAAATATCCATCGCCACAGTGTACCGCACCGTTAAGTTGCTTGAAGAAACCGGCATCCTTGAAAAACACGAATTCGGCGACGGACGCGCCCGTTACGAGGCCGCCGACCGCGACCACCACGACCACCTGATTGATATGACAACCGGCGACGTGATCGAATTCGTCGATCCCGACATCGAAGCCCTGCAAGAAAAGATCGCCAAACGTTTGGGATACCGCCTCAAGGGTCACCGGCTCGAACTTTATGCCGTTCCCCTTGATCGCGACACCCCGGCCTAATGCAATGAACGGAACACATTGGATAACCTAAGGGGCAGCCTGTTTATGATCGCCGCAATGGCGCTCTTTGCGGTCGAAGATATGCTGATCAAACAAATGTCTGTGGCGCTGCCCACTGGCCAGATTTTTATGATCTTGGGCTTTGGCGGCGCCTTGGCCTTTATCGCATTGGCCCACTTTCAAGGCACAGATTTATGGTCGCCGCTGCTGTGGCATCCCATTGTCTTGGCCCGCACCGCCGCCGAGGTCTTTGGCAGCATCGGTTTTGTCACCGCCCTTGCCCTCACACCGCTGTCAACGGCATCGGCCATTTTGCAAGCCGTGCCACTTTTGGTGACAATGGGGGCGGCGCTGTTTTTGGGCGAGACTGTCGGCTGGCGACGCTGGGCCGCAATCATCGTGGGCCTCTTGGGCGTCTTGCTGATTATCCGCCCCGGCGCTGACGGTTTTCAACCCGCCTCGCTTTTTGCCGTCCAAGGGGCAATCGGCCTTGCCACCCGCGATATCCTAACCCGCCTCGCCCCGCCCGAAGCCACATCGGCGCATTTTTCGGTTGGGGCCTTTATCGCCTTTTTGCCGACGGGATATTTTATGATGTGGTTGGCTGGCGAAACCATGGCCATCCCCGATTTCGCAAACACCCTGCGCCTCACCGCCGCCTTGGGCCTCAGTGTCGTGGCCTACCTTACCTTAATCACCGCCACCCGCACGGGCGATGTCTCTACCGTGGCGCTTTATCGGTACTCGCGGATCATTTTCGCCCTGATCATCGGGCTTTTCGTTTTTGGCGAACGCCCGGACAAACTCATGCTCATTGGCACCGCGATTGTTGTGGGCTCGGGCCTTTTCACATTGCTCCGCGAGGCACATGCCCGGCGCAGCGCACCTTCCATCCCTCCCGGCCCCAAGGTATAGGGGCTTTAAATCGTATCATCCGCCATAGGAGCCTCAAGAACATGAGCACCATTATCGACATCCACGCCCGCGAAATCCTCGACAGTCGGGGCAACCCCACGGTTGAGGTTGATGTCACTCTCGAAGACGGCACCATGGGCCGCGCGGCCGTGCCATCGGGCGCGTCAACGGGCGTACACGAAGCGGTGGAAAAGCGGGACGGCGATAAAAACCGCTACTTGGGCAAAGGTGTGCTCGAGGCGGTTGTGTCGGTAAACGGCGAGTTGGCCGAGGGCCTTTTGGGCGCTGACGCTACCGAACAGGTTGAGATCGACAACACCATGATCGAAATCGACGGCACCGAAAACAAGGGCCGCCTTGGCGCCAACGCGATCCTCGGGGTCTCAATGGCCGTGGCCAAAGCCGCCGCCGACTACTGCGGCCAGCCGCTCTATCGCTATATCGGTGGCACATCCGCACGCATGTTGCCCGTGCCGATGATGAACATCATCAACGGTGGCGAGCACGCCGATAACCCCATCGATATCCAAGAATTTATGATCATGCCGGTCAGTGCGGGCGATATCCGCGACGCGGTGCGCATGGGCTCCGAGATTTTCCACACGCTCAAGAAAGAGCTCTCGGCAGCGGGCCTCTCCACAGGCATCGGCGACGAAGGCGGCTTTGCCCCTGACATCTCGTCGTCCCGCGCGGCCCTCGATTTCATCCTCAAATCGGTTGAAAAAGCTGGCTACAAACCGGGCGAAGACATCATGCTCGCGATGGATTGCGCCGCGACAGAATACTACCACGACGGCAAATACGAGATGAAAGGCGAAGGCGCATCGCTGTCCTCGGACGAAAACGTCGCCTACCTTGCCAAGCTCGTGGCCGATTACCCGATCCTGTCCATCGAAGACGGTATGCACGAAGACGACTGGGACGGTTGGAAAGCCCTCACAGCGGAATTGGGCGATAAAGTCCAACTGGTCGGCGACGATCTGTTTGTGACCAACCCCAAGCGCCTCAAGCAAGGCATCGACACAGACACCGCCAACTCGCTTCTGGTCAAGGTTAACCAAATCGGCACACTCACCGAGACCCTCGCCGCCGTCGATATGGCCCACCGCGCCCGCTATACCTGCGTGATGTCCCACCGCTCGGGCGAAACCGAAGACGCGACGATTGCGGATTTGGCCGTGGCCACCAACTGCGGCCAGATCAAAACCGGCTCGCTGGCACGCTCGGACCGTTTGGCCAAATACAACCAGCTGATCCGCATCGAAGAAATGCTGGGCGAAACGGCGGAGTATGCGGGTAAGGGGATTTTGCGCTAAGAACTGCTCGCTACAGAACGACACAAAAGTGGGTGGGCCTCAACTTGAGGCCCGCCATTCTGTGCCAAGATCAACTTGGTAGCGCATTTAGTTACCTTTATGAAAATCCAATTTTCCTGGTTATAGTTCACCACTTCCCCAACTCCGCAAAGTGGCGTTTTTCCATCTTTCATTTGTAAACCTGCCAAAGCTTTCATTTCTCTTTCCTTTCCCATTGTGTTTGTCTCTATCTACACTCCTAGCAAAGCGCATGGCGGCTAATATTTGTTATGACACCCGACCAAATCATCACCCACCTTAACCTCGCCCCGCATCCCGAAGGCGGGCATTACCGCCAGACGTGGATCGCCGAGAACGATGGCCGCCCGACCGGCACCTGCATCTATTTCCTCCTCAAACAAGGCGAGCGCAGCCAGTGGCACCGTGTCGACGCCACCGAGATTTGGCATTGGTACGCAGGCGCGCCCTTGGTCCTCAGCCGCGCGGCAACAGACGCGGGCCCCGCCACGGACGACATCCTTGGCCCCGACCTACTCGCGGGCCAATCGCCGCAACTGATCGTGCCAGAAGATCATTGGCAGGCGGCTCATGCGCCCCACGGTTGGGCGCTGGTTGGGTGTACCGTCTCGCCGGGGTTTCGGTTTGAGGGGTTCACGCTCGCCGCACCTGACTTTGATATCCCCAGATGACGGACCAAACCTATGACGCACGCGGTTTGCTCTGCCCCTTGCCCGTCCTGCGGGCGCGTAAGGTGTTGGAAGGCATGGCCCCCGGGGCGATCCTGACCATCACCTGCGACGACGCCATCGCCATCGTCGACATCCCCCATTTTTGTGCCGAAACCGGCCATGACCTGTGCGGCATGACCGAAAAGCACGGCGCGCAAACCTACCGGATCAAACGCGGCCCCTAAAACAAAAGCCCCGCGCCATTTCTGACGCAGGGCTTTCTATCTATCGCCGAAATCTTCAAAAGATTTCAAACCGCTTTCTTCAAAACAAACCGCCCTCGCGGCTAGCGGCCCAACGACCACCAGCCTTTGCGCTTGGGCTTGTCTGGGTCTTCGGGCGCCTCAACCTTGGGCTCTTCGACCTTGGCCTTTTTGGCGCGCGTGCGTTTCGCGGGTGCCTCTTGGGCAACGGCGGCGTCTACCACCGCCTCGGCTGCAACCGCTTCTGGGGCTGCCTCGGCGGCCTTTTTGGCGCGGCTCCTGCGCTTTGGTTTGGGCTTTTCTTCCGCCTCTGGTATTGCCTCGGCGGCTTCAGGCGTGGCTTCGGCCTCAGCGACAGGCACCTCATCCTCAACCTTTTTCTTGGCCCGACTGCGCCGCTTGGGCTTGGGCTTTTCTTCCGCCTCCGGCACGGCCTCTGCCACAGGCTCTGCGGCGGCATCGACGTTTGCCTCTTCGGCCGCATCCGTGGCGGCCTCATCCTTGGGCTTGCGCCGCGACCGGCTGCGTGTGCGCTTGGGCTTGTCCTCAGATGCGGCCTCTGCGGCCTCGTCTGATGTTTCACCCTGCGGCTGCTCTGCCGCATCGTGCGCGTCATCACCCGATCCATCACTGGCCTCTTGGCCCTCGGCATTGGCGGCGTTCTCACCACCGCCGCCGCCACCGCGACGACGCCGACGACGACGGCGCCGCTTCTTGGGCTTGTCCTCATCACCACCCTCGGATGTGGCCTGAACATCCACGTCATCCTCGTCCTCAGGCTCAGGGATATACTCGTCCTCAGGCTCGCCCGCCATCAAAGTGGCTGTGGTCACAACCGGCCCTGTGGCCTCGGGCACAACCCGTGTGGCGGTTTTAAACTTCTCAATCCCAAAATCAGGCGAGATCAACGTCGGATCGCCCTCAACACGCACGGCCATGCCGTAACGCGCCTCAATCTGGGCCACATGCTCGCGCTTGTGGTTCATCAAGAAGTTCATGATGCTGTATGGCGCTTTCACCAAAACCTCTTTGGTCCGGCCACGAACGCCCTCTTCCTCAAGCTGGCGCAGAATGCCCAAAGCCACGTTATCATCCGAACGCAAAAGACCTGTGCCATGACAATGCGAACACAGCTGCGTGGTCGCCTCAAGCATGCCCGGACGCAAACGCTGCCGCGACATTTCCATCAGACCAAAGCCAGAAATCCGGCCCACCTGAATACGCGCGCGGTCGGTCTTAAGCTTGTCTTTCATCCGCTTTTCAACGGCGTTGTTGTTCTTGCGCTCGTCCATATCGATAAAGTCGATGACGATCAGACCCGCAAGATCGCGCAGGCGCAATTGCCGCGCCACTTCTTCGGCGGCCTCAAGGTTGGTCTTCACCGCCGTCTGCTCAATCGAGCCTTCCTTGGTCGCCCGCCCCGAGTTCACATCAATCGCCACAAGCGCTTCTGTGATCCCAATCACGATATACCCACCCGAAGGCAGCTGTACCGTTGGGTTGAACATTCCCGAAAGATAACCCTCAACCTGATAACGCGCAAAAAGCGGCATGCTCTCGGCATAGGGCTTCACGTTTTTCGCATGCGACGGCATGATCATCTTCATAAAGTCTTTGGCGGTGCGATAGCCTTCCGCACCCTCCACAATCACTTCGTCGATGTCCTTGGAATAGAGGTCACGTATCGAGCGTTTGATCAGGTCGCCTTCCTCATAAATCCGCGACGGGGCCGTGGATTTAAGGGTCAGTTCGCGGATTTGTTCCCACATCCGCTGTAAGTATTCGTAATCCCGCTTGATCTCGGCCCGCGTTCGCTGGCTGCCTGCGGTGCGAATAATCAGGCCCGCACCACCGGGCACCTCAATCTCATTGGCAATCGCCTTAAGCTTTTTGCGGTCTGCGGCATTGGTGATCTTGCGACTGATGCCGCCACCACGCGCCGTATTGGGCATCAAAACGCAATACCGGCCCGCCAACGAAAGGTATGTCGTCAGTGCCGCACCCTTGTTGCCGCGCTCTTCTTTCACAACCTGAACCAAGATCACCTGACGGACTTTGACGACCTCTTGGATCTTATACCGCTTGGGGCGCGGTTTGCGCACCGGACGTACATCTTCGCTATCGTCTTCATCGGCAACCGACTCGATGGTGTCATCTTTTTCGCTCAGGTTTTTGGCCGATGTTTCCGCCGGCTCATCGTCGCCGTCCTCATCGTCGCCCTCATCGCCATGATCTTCCGCCTCAGCCTCAACCTCAACCTCA